>VGZQ01000012.1 GCA_016872535.1 Rhodospirillales bacterium
CGCCTGCGGCGCCGTCCGGCGGCGGTCCCGTGACCGACGAGCGCGGCTTCCCCGTCGCCGCCGACCTGCTCGCCGAATTCAACGCCGCCAAGGCCGCCGGCAAGCGCGGCGCGACCGACGCGGAACTGGCCGCCGAAATGGAGGCTGAACGCGCCAAGGAAGCCAAGCAGGCGAAACCCGCGCCCGCCCCGAAGCCCGCCGCGGCGGCCAAGCCCCCCGCCGCCAAGGCGAGCGTTCCGGCCAAGGAAGAATCGAAGGAAGCCAAGGAGCCGAGCGCGGCGCAGGCCTCGATCCGCGTCGGCGTCGACGTGCTCGAAGCGCTGATGACCCTGGTCAGCGAACTGGTGCTGACCCGCAACCAGCTTTTGCAGATGGTACGCGGACAGGAAGACAGCGCGTTCAAGGTTCCCCTGCAACGGCTCAGCCATATCACCTCCGACTTGCAGGAGGGGGTGATGAAGACCCGCATGCAGCCCATCGGCAACGCTTGGGCCAAGCTGCCGCGCATCATCCGCGACCTTTCGATCGAAATGAACAAGAAGATCGAGCTGGTGATGCAGGGCGCGGAAACCGAGTTGGACCGCCAGGTGCTCGAATTGATCAAGGATCCGCTCACGCACATGGTGCGCAACTCCGCCGACCACGGCATCGAGGTGCCGGACGTCCGGCGCGAGGCGGGCAAGGACGAGACCGGCACGATCGTCCTCAAGGCTTTCCACGAGGGCGGTCATATCATTATCCAGATTTCCGACGACGGACGCGGATTGAACGTGGAGAAAATCCGCGCCAAGGCGATCGCCAACGGCATCGCCACCGAGGCCGAACTCGACGGCATGAGCGAACAGCAGATCATGCAGTTCATCTTCAAGGCCGGCTTTTCCACGGCCGAGAAGGTGACGTCGGTTTCGGGTCGTGGCGTCGGCATGGACGTGGTGCGCACCAACATCGAAAAAATCGGCGGCACCATCGAGATGAAATCGGTGTGGGGCAAGGGATCGACCTTCACCATCAAGATCCCGCTGACGCTGGCGATCGTTTCGGCCCTGGTGGTCGAAAGCGCCCGGGAGCGATTCGCCATTCCGCAGATCAGCGTTCTCGAACTGGTGCGGACGTCCTCGCGCTCCGACACCAAGATCGAAATGATCAACGCGTCTCCGGTGCTCCGCTTGCGCGATCGACTGTTGCCCTTGGTATCCCTGCGCGGCCTGTTCAAGGCCGAGGATATCGATATCACCAATTCGACCGATGACTTCTACATCGTCGTCACCCAGGTCGGCACCTACACCTTCGGCATCATCGTCGATCGGGTGTTCGATACCGAGGAAATCGTGGTCAAGCCGGTGGCGCCGATTCTGCGCGAAATACCATTTTATTCGGGCAACACCATTCTCGGCGACGGCAGCGTAATCATGATCCTGGATCCCAATGGGATCGCGGCGGCGGTCGGCCAAGGCAAGATGGGCTCCGAGCGCGCCGCCGAAGCGGCCAGCGCGGTCGTCGCCAGCAGCGAGGATAAAACGTCGCTCCTGATCTTCCGCGCCGGCGGCGCGGAGCTGAAAGCGATTCCGCTGGCGCTGATCGCGCGCCTCGAGGAAATCGATCTTGCGACTGTCGAACGGGCGCACGATCATCATGTAGTTCAATACCGCGGCCACTTGATGCCGCTGATTCCGTTCAATCCGGCGCACGAATGGCGGTCCTCGGGTCGCCAACCGGTGCTGGTGTTTACCGATCGTGAGCGGTCCATGGGGCTGGTGGTCGACGAAATCGTCGACATCGTCGAGGACCGCCTGAAGGTCGAGCTCGCTTCCGGCCGCACCGGAATCATCGGCAGCGCGATCGTGTCCGGCAAGGCGACCGATATTGTCGATGCCGGATACTACTTGAGCCAAGCCTACGCCGATTGGTTTGCCCAGGGCGGTGATAGTTCGGGCCGCGCGCTCGCCCAGAAGCGCGCCCTTTTGGTTGACGACAGTCCGTTCTTCCGCAATCTTCTCTCGCCGCTGCTGTCGGCCGCGGGGTATCATGTCACCACCGCCGAAAGCGCCGTCGATGCCCTCAGGCTGCGCGAATCGGGACAGATGTACGACGTGATCGTCAGCGATATCGAGATGCCGGAGATGGACGGCTTCGCGTTCGCCGAAGATGTGCGTCGTGATCCGCGGTGGAGCGCGGTGCCGATGGTCGCGTTGTCGTCGCGCGCGCAGCAAAGCGACCGGGACAGGGGAAAAGAGGCCGGGTTCGACGACTACGTCGCCAAGGCCGACCGCGAGATGTTGGTATCGACCTTGGCCGCTACCGTCGCCCAGGCTTCCCGTCGATCGGTTTGATCACGCCCGGCGTCGATGAGTTCAAGCTACGGATAAATAAAGCGTCGGTCCCGCGGAAGGCCGTTTCAATGCAAAAGAGAGAATCATGAAATCGTGTCTGATTGTCGACGATTCGAAAGTCATTCGAATGGTCGCGCGCAAGATCCTACAGGAACTCAAGTTCGAGACGTCCGAGGCCGCCGATGGTTCGCAGGCGCTCGACGCCTGCAAGAAGAAAATGCCCGACGGCGTTTTGCTCGACTGGAACATGCCCGTCATGGACGGATTGGAGTTTCTGAAACAACTCCGCGCCTTGCCGGGGGGCGATAAGCCGGTGGTGGTGTTCTGCACCACCGAAAACGACATGAATCACATTCAGAAGGCGATCGAAGCGGGCGCCAACGAATACATTATGAAGCCGTTCGATAGCGAAATCATCCAGGCCAAATTCTCGCAAGTCGGCCTTTTGTAAATTCGTCGGCGGGGAAATCCCATGATTGCAGAAGCCACCGCGCGTGGAGAAACGGGAGGCCGACCTCCCGAAGACTCCATTCGCGTCATGGTGGTGGACGATTCCGCCGTCATTCGCGGACTTACCAGTAAAATACTCGCCTCCGATCCCAATATTTCCGTCGTCGCTTCGGTCGGCAACGGGCAGATGGCGATCGATTCGCTCGCGCGCAACGATATCGACGTCATCGTCATGGATATCGAGATGCCGGTGATGGACGGGCTTACGGCGCTGCCGAAGCTGCTTAAAGTCAAGCCCGACGTGCGGATTATTATGTCGTCGACCTTGACCGTGCGTAACGCCGAGACCAGCATGCGCGCCTTGGAATTAGGGGCATCCGATTACATTTCGAAGCCGACCGCCACCCGCGACATCAGCGGCGGTGAGGAGTTTCGGCGTGATCTGTTGGAAAAAGTCCGCACTCTGGGTGCATCGAGACCGAAACGCGGGGCGCGTGCGCCGGCGCCGGCTGCGGCGTCTCCCGCCGCCGCGCCTCGCGCTGGCGTGCAGATTTATCCGCCCGGCCCGATCAAGCTACGCGCGCCGGGCCTGTTGCGGCCGAGTGCCCTGGCGATCGGAAGTTCGACCGGCGGGCCGCCGGCTTTGTTCGCGGTGCTGAAGGAGATTCGTCCATTGATCGACATGCCGGTGTTGATTACCCAGCACATGCCGCCGACGTTCACCACTATTCTCGCCCAGCACATCGAGCGCAATTGCAACTGGCCCTGTCGCGAAGGGCAGGACGGCGAGCCCGTCGTCAGCGGGCGAATTTTCCTGGCGCCGGGCGGCTATCATATGCTGGTCGAATCGAAGGACGGGAAGCCGACTATCCGGCTGACCCAGGATCCGCCGGAAAACTTCTGCCGGCCGGCCGTCGATCCCATGCTGCGCAGCATGGTCAAGTTCTACAACGGCCGCGTTTTGACCGTCATCCTGACCGGAATGGGCGCGGACGGCCTCAAAGGATGCCGCGAGGTGGTTCAGGCGGGCGGCACCGTGTTCGCCCAAGACGAAGCCACCAGCACGGTTTGGGGAATGCCCGGCGCGGTCGCCACCGACGGAATTTGCAGCGCCGTGATTCCGCTCAAGGAAATCGGCCCGCGGGTCATGGCATTTCTGGCAGGCAAGAACACATGAAATCCGAAGACTTCCAATATATTGCCGCGCTGTTGAAAGAACGCTCGGGTCTGGTCCTCACCAGCGACAAGGTTTACCTGCTGGAAAGCCGGCTGATTCCCGTGGCGCGCAAGCGCGGCCTCAAGGGACTCGACGATTTGGTCGATACCATCCGCAAGACCAAGCCCGAGCCGTTGATCGCCGACGTCACGGAGGCGATGACGACGAATGAATCGTTCTTCTTCCGCGACACTAAGCCCTTCGATCTGTTCCGGGACAATGTTCTGCCGCACATCCTATCGGCCCGGCCGAACAAAACTTTCCGCGTCTGGTGCGCGGCCGCCTCGACCGGCCAGGAACCCTATTCGCTGGCCATGATCCTCAAGGAACAATCGGCGAAGCTGGCGGGCTGGAAATACGAGATCGTGGGGACGGACCTGTCGCGCGAAGTCCTGGAACGGGCCAAGAAGGGACTTTATTCGCAGTTCGAGGTGCAGCGCGGACTGCCGATCCAGATGCTGGTGAAGTATTTCGAGAAAAAGGACGACCAATGGCAGATCAAGCCCGAGATTCGGGGCATGGTGCAATACAAGGAGCTTAACCTGCTGCACGATTTGAAGGCGCTCGGCAATTTCGACGTCGTGTTCTGCCGAAACGTGTTGATTTATTTCGATCAAGCGACCAAAGGCAAGATTTTGGAGAATATTTCCAAGCTCATGCCCAACGACGGCATGCTGTTTCTGGGCGGCGCGGAAACGGTTCTCGGCATTTCCGACAAGTTCAAGCCCTTGCCCGGCCAGCGCGGCGTTTATTGCCAAGCCAACGCTCCCGCCGGGCTCGGCATGGCGAAAGCATCCTGATTTCGGATTGCCGTTGTTGAAGGGTGCCGTCGCGGCGCCCGATCACGACGCGCGGGCTTTGGCCGCCGCCGCGACTTCGTCGGGGTCGCGCAGAACGTAGCCGCGCCCCCAAACCGTTTCGATGTAGTTCTCGTTTCCGGTCGCCTGGGCAAGCTTCTTGCGCAGCTTGCAAATGAAAACGTCGATGATCTTGAGTTCGGGTTCGTCCATTCCACCGTAAAGATGGTTGAGGAACATTTCCTTGGTGAGCGTCGTCCCCTTACGCAAGGACAACAATTCGAGGATTCCGTATTCCTTGCCGGTCAGATGCACGGCCTGACCGTCCACGTCGACCGTGCGCGAGTCGAGGTTGACGTTAAGGCGTCCGGTGCGGATGACCGAATTGGAATGGCCGGCAGAACGGCGAACGATGGCGTGAATGCGAGCCAAAAGCTCGTTCTTGTCGAACGGCTTGGTGAGGTAGTCGTCGGCGCCGGTGCCGAGCCCCTTCACCTTCAATTCCGATTGGGTCATGCCCGACAAAATCAGGACCGACGTCTTGATCCGGGAGTCGCGCAACCGGCGAAGGACTTCCATGCCGTCGATATCGGGCAACCCGAGATCGAGCACGATGATGTCGTAATCGTAGAGTTTGCCGATCTCTAGTCCGTCCTCGCCGAGCTGGGTGGCGTCCACCACCATGCCCGCGGACTTGAGGATAAGTTCGATGCTCTTGGAGGTCGCCGTATCGTCCTCGACAAGCAGAACCCGCATAGCTGCCTCCCGAATCCTACCCATTAACGTTGGTTAACCATACAGGTGGTCAAAAACCCGATCAAGTACCCAATAAGTTGAGTTCCCTATTTGTTCGTATAGTATCGAGTTTGATTTACGACGAGTTAACTTTCCGCCTTTCATATTGGCAGGTGGTCGCGACCAACGACGAAAACCAAGACTAAACCCGGCTCGAATCCTCAAGGAACCCGCTTTGAGTCTCGCCCGCAGCATCTACGTTGCTGGCCTTGGCGCGGGGTGGGGACTTGGGAAGAGGGGTCGGGTGTGATGGCGCCATGGAGATCCGGGTTTCGTCCGAAAACCGCCTCGACCTCCATTCGGATCAGATTTGTCCGACGGTCTTGATGCGGGCCTTGGGGTGAATCTCGTTCTGAGACATGACCGTGGTCATGGGACGGAAGCGCTCGACGATGGAACGAACGTAAGGCCGGACGGCGGGGCTGGTCAACAGCACCGCGCTTTCGCCGGCCATGGCCTGGCGCTCGAAGATGGTGCGCAGCAGGCCGATGAATTCGTGCAGCTTGGTTGGCGGGACCGACAGCTGCTTGTCGTCGCCGGTGCCGACCAGGGATTCGGCGAAGACTTGCTCCCAGCCCGGCGAGAGCGTCACCAGCGGGATGAAGCCCGAGGCATTGGTGTTCTGGTCGCTGATCTGGCGGGCGAGCCGGGCGCGGACGTGTTCGGTGATCAACATGACGTTGCGCGTATGGCCGCACGCCTCGGATATGCCCTCGAGGATGGTCGGCAAGTCGCGAATCGAAATTCGCTCCGCCAGCAGGTTTTGCAGCACGCGCTGAACGCCGCCGAGCGATATTTGCGATGGCACCATGTCGGCGATCAGCTTGTGATGCTGCTTGTCCATTTCATCGATCAGCTTCTGCGTTTCGGCGTAGGACAGCATTTCGGGCATGTTGTCCTTGATCGTCTCGGTCAGGTGAGTGGTGATGACGGTCGCGGGGTCGACCACCGTATAGCCGCGGAACAGCGCCTCCTCGCGGCTGGCTTCTTCGATCCACATGGCCGGCAGGCCGAAAGTCGGTTCGGTGGTCTTTTCGCCGGGCAGCGAAATATCCTCGCCGCGCGGATCCATGACCAGCAGCATATTGGGGCGAAGGTCGCCGCGTCCGGCTTCGATTTCCTTCACCCGGATGACGTAGGTATTGGCCGGAAGCTGCATGTTGTCCTGGATGCGAACGGGCGGCATGACGAATCCGACCTCGGACGCGATCTGACGCCGCAGCGCCTTGATCTGATCGGTCAGCTTCTGGCCGTCGCGAGGCGCGTTGATGAGCGAGAGCAGACCATAGCCGAGCTCGAGTCGGATGTGGTCGATCTTGAGCGCGGCGGCGATCGGTTCTTCCGCAGTCGGCTTTTTCTCGATGGTTAGCTCTTCTTCCTTGCGCTTGGCGTCTTCTTGCTCACGGCGCAGGTTCTCGCGCGCGACGGAAAAAGCGATGCCGCCGGTTATGACCGCCATGATCAAAAAAGGTAGCGCCGGAATGGCTGGCACCAGGGCCAATGCCAGCATCAGGCCGCAAACCAGGCCGAGGGCGCGCGGCTGACCGCCGAGCTGGTTGAACAGCGCTTTCTCGGTGGCGCCGGAAAGGCCGGCCTTGGTGACGACCATGCCGGCGGCGGTCGAGACGAGCAGGGCGGGAATCTGAGTCACCAATCCGTCGCCGACGCTGAGCCGGGTGTAGAAATCGGCCGCCTGGGCGAACGTGACGCCTTTTTGCGCCATGCCGATGATCATGCCGCCGATGATGTTGATGAAGATGATCAATAGGCCGGCGATGACGTCGCCGCGGACAAATTTCGCTGCGCCGTCCATGGCGCCGTAAAATGTACTTTCATCCTCGAGCACGCGGCGGCGCTTGCGGGCCTCGTCCTCGTTAATCAATCCGGAAGACAGGTCGGCGTCGATGGCCATCTGCTTGCCGGGCAGGGCATCGAGCGTGAACCGGGCGGCGACCTCGGCGATGCGGCCCGAACCCTTGGTGATGACGACGAAGTTGACGATGGTCAGGATCGCGAACACGATCAGGCCGATCACCAGATTGCCGGCCATGATGAAGCCGCTGAAGGCCTCGATGACGTGACCGGCGGCGGCGGTGCCGGTATGGCCCTCGGCCAGGATCAGGCGGGTCGACGCCAAATTGAGGGCGAGACGAATCAGGGTCGCAATCAGCAAAACCGTCGGAAACGCGCTGAAGTCCAGCGGCCGGTTGATGAACAGGGCGATCATCAGGATCAGCACGGACAAGGTCAGCGAAAAGGCGAGGCTGATGTCGAGCAGCCATTTGGGCAGCGGCAGGATGAGGACCGTCAGGATCGCGACGACGCCGATGGCGAACAGGATATCGCCGCGCTGCGCCAGCTTGGAGAGCTGGGCATTCACCGCCGGCGGCAGGACGGCGGGTAGAGCGGGTTGGGGCGTTGCGTCGGCCATGATGGGGACCAGAGGCGGAACGGATATTCAAGCGCCCTCAGGCGGAGGGGCGCTCGCCCTCGCGCGGGGTGGGGACGGCATAGCCTTCCTCGCTGTATTGCTTCAATTTGTTGCGCAGCGTGCGGATGGAAATGCCGAGGATATTGGCGGCGTGAGTGCGGTTGCCGAGGCAATGGGTCAGCGTGTCGATGATCAAATCCCGCTCGACCTCGGCGACGGTACGGCCGACCAAGCCCCCGGCGCCGGGGGCCGCAGCCGCCGTCGGGCGCGAACCGCCGACGACAACGGATTCGGGACCGATTTCGGGCCCTGCGGACAGCAGGACCGCCCGATGCAGCGCGTTCTCCAGCTCGCGCACGTTGCCCGGCCAAGCGTGGCTCTTGAGTTTCGCCATCGCTTCGGCGGAGATCGGCTGCGGCTTGACGCCGTTGGCCTCGGCGAGCTTGCGCGCGAAATGCTCGGCGAGGAACGGAATATCCTCGGGGCGTTCGGCGAGCGGCGGAATGTTCAAGTTGACGACGTTCAGGCGGAAGAACAAATCTTGGCGGAAGCGTCCCTGGGCGACTTCGTCCTCGAGCACCCTGTTGGACGTCGCGAGAATGCGAACATCGATCTTGACCGGCTGATTGCCGCCCAGGCGGTCGATTTCGCGCTCCTGGATTGCCCGCAGCAGCTTGGCCTGGATGCGTATGTCCATTTCGCTGATTTCGTCGAGCAGCAGCGTTCCGCCCCTGGCTTCCTCGAATTTGCCGATGCGGCGGGCGACGGCGCCGGTGAAAGCGCCTTTCTCATAGCCGAACAGTTCCGATTCGAGCAGGGTTTCGGGAATCGCCGCGCAATTGACGGCCACGAACCGATGGCCCTTGCGCCTGGATTTCTCGTGAAGATAGCGCGCCAGCATTTCCTTGCCGGTGCCCGATGCCCCGGTGATCAACACGCTGGCATCGCTGGGGGCGATTTGGTCGGCGATTTTGAGGACGCCCAGCATCTTCGGGTCGCGGGCGATCAGCGTCGTATTCTCCTCGGTCACGGCCTCGAGCACGGCGGCGATCAGTTCCACGCTGGGCGGAAGCGGTACGTATTCCTTGGCCCCGGCGCGGATCGCTTGAACCGCGATCCGCGTCTCGTTGCCGACGCCGCAGGCGACGACCGGCGCGCCGATTCGTTCGGATTTCAGGCTTTTCACCAGATGCGCGACATCAAGCCGCACGTCGACCATGATCAGGTCCGCGCCCTGGCCCGCGCGCAAGGACTCGAACGCCGCGTCGATAGTGTCGACGTGGGCGACACGCGCGCCACGTTCCATGGCGATGCGCGCGGCGGCGCCGATTTGTCCGTCGAGATCGCCGATGATGAGCAAGCGCATGAGCGTCAACCTTCCTTTATTGTCGGGTCACGGCAGCCGAAGCGATCAGCGATCGGTCTTGATGATTTCCGTCATGGTTATGCCAAGGCGGTCCTCGACCACCACCACTTCGCCGCGCGCGACCAGGCGATTGTTGACGTAAATGTCGATCGCCTCGCCGACCTTGCGGTCGAGTTCGACGACGGCGCCGCGGCCCAGCCGCAGGAGCTGGCTGACCTCCATCGTCGATTTGCCGAGCACGGCCGAGACCTGGACCGGGATGTCGTAAACGGGCTCCAAATCCTTGGCGCTGCGGGGCGATTCGGGAACGTCGGAGGACGGCATATTCCCTTCCGGCTGACCGTTACCGAGGTCCTTGAGGTTGAGGTCTTTCTCTTCAGCCATGTTGCCCTTCCGAATTTTCCGAAGGTGAAGGCGTGGCGTTCGGGGCCGGTACCGTCGTTGCGGGTTCCCCACCGGTCTTGACCGCGTGCGCAGGGGTTGCATGCTCGGGAAGCGTGCGCACGAGGATGTCCTCGACGGTTTTTTCGATCGCCGCCATGTCCCTGGTCATGCCGCCGGTGTTCCATTCGACCCGAACGTCGCCCGAGGCGATCGAGGCGAGTGCATGAATCTTGATCCGGTTTTCGAAACCCGCGGTCGCGGCCAGAGCCTGGATCCGCGCCGAAATCGGCTCGGCCAAGCGGTCGTGGACATATATGTTCAAGATCGCCTCGCCCTGGACCATGGTCATGGCTTGCCCGACGACGTTCTCGATTTCGGACAAGGGATCGCGTTGGGCGAGAGATGGAAACAGTCGTCGAACGGCGGTCAGGGCGACGCGGACGGAGTCTTCGGTCGCGCGCGTCTCGATCGAGGACTGCGACCACATCAATTCGCGCAAGGCGTTTTCCACTCCGGCCAGGGCATCGCGCGTTTCGCGCTCGATGGACTCGGACATTTCCTTGATGCCGTTCTCCCGGCCCTGGGCGTAGGCTTCCTCGCGCGCGGCAGCCAGTTCCTCTTCGCTGAAGGTCGGCGCCGCGGGCGTTTCGGATGCGGTTTCGGGCGCTGCAACGGGATTTTCCGACGCGATCGCCTCCACGACCGGGGCGACGGGAGCATCGAAGACCCGATCGAATGTGAATTTGCGCAAAGCGGCCATGTCCTCGATCCCGACACCTTAGTAGACGAGCTGATCTTCTTCTTCTTGGCCGGAAATGACGATTTCGCCGGCATCCGCCAACGCCTTCGCGGCCGAGACGATCTTGGCCTGCGCCTCGTCCACGTCGCGCAGGCGCACCGCGCCCATCGCCTCGATGTCTTCCTTGAGCATCTTGCTGGCGCGCTCGGCCATGTTGGAGAAAAACAGCTGCTTGACCTCGTCGGACGCGCCCTTGAGGGCAGTCGCCAGAACGTCCTTTTCCACCTGGCGCAGCAGACGCTGGATGCCGGCGGCGTCGACGCGCACGAGGTCGTCGAAGGTGAACATCAATTGCTTGATGCGATCCGCCGATTCGCGGTTGCGTTCCTCGAGCGCGGAAATGAACCGGCTTTCGGTGTTGCGGTCCAGGTTGTTGAAGATTTCCGCCATCATTTCGTGGGAATCGCGCCGGGCGGTACGGGCGAGGTTGGTCATGAATTCCGTGCGCAGCGTTTTCTCGACGTGGTCGAGAACGTCCTTCTGCACCGATTCCATGCGCAACATCCGCATGATGACTTCCATGGCGAAATTCTCAGGCAGCATGGCGAGCACCCGCGCCGCGTGGTCGGCCTTGATCTTGGACAGCACGACGGCGACGGTCTGGGGGTATTCGTTCTTGAGATAATTGGCGAGAACGCCTTCGTTGACGTTGCCGAGCTTGTCCCACATGGTGCGGCCGGCGGGGCCGCGAATTTCCTCCATGATCTGGGCGACGCGCTCGGGCGGGATGGCTTGCGCGAGCAAGCGCTCCGTCGTGTCGAACGTGCCGACCAACGAGCCGGCGGACGACAGCTGGTCGGCGAATTCCACGAACAGGCGTTCGATGACGGTCGAGCTGACCGAACCCAGGGAGGCCATGACCTGGGACATTTCCTTGATTTCTTCGTCGTCCATGCGCGCGAACAGCTTGCTCGACTGTTCCTGGCCGATGGCGAGCATGAAGATGGCCGCTTTTTGCGGGCCGCTCAGGCCGCGAAAATCGTCTTTCGATCGCGCCATGTCCTAGCGTCTCCCGCGTTCTTAGCCTTCCTGGTACATCCAGGTGCGAACGATGGCCAAGGCTTCCTCCGGGTGCTTTTCGACGATTTCGCCGACCTTCTTGACCGAGGACGCCTTGACCCGTCCTTCGACTCGATCGATATCGATCAACTCCTCGAACTGCTCCTCTTCCTCGCCCTCGACCGGCATCGGCGCGCCGCCTGGGCCGGTCAGCGCCGGAGCCTGCATCTGCTGCGCCAGCTGTTGCGCGTCGCGGACGATACCCGCGGCGGCGCCGGGCAAGGCTTCGAGGGCGCGCGAAATCAAGGGACGGACGACCAGGAGCAGGACCATGATCGCGACGATGCTGAGCACCGCGATCTCGGCCATGCGGACGATGTCCTGCTTGTTGAAACCGAAGAACAGCTCGATCGGCGCCTCCGGCGGCGCGAAATCGGCGAACTGCATGGAAATGATCTCGACGCGGTCGCCGCGGGCTTCATTATAGCCGATGGTGCCGCGCACCAGCGCGGCCATCATGTCCAGTTGTTCCTTGGGGCGCTCG
The DNA here is from genome assembly GCA_016872535.1 of Rhodospirillales bacterium. Taxonomy (NCBI): domain Bacteria; kingdom Pseudomonadati; phylum Pseudomonadota; class Alphaproteobacteria; order Rhodospirillales; species Rhodospirillales bacterium. The sequence goes on from VGZQ01000012.1 coordinate 12,112, forward strand.
GCATAGGCGCCTTTGTCGCTCCCCTTCGTCTTGTCGTAGATGCCGTCGACCAGAACGGCGACCGACAGGCGCTTGACCGTGCCGGCTTCCTTGACGTGATTGACGATTTTCTTCGAAATTTCGTAATTGACGGTTTCCTCGCTCCGATTGTCCGACGTTTGCGAGCTTTGTCCTTCGCTGCCGGTCGCTCCGGCGTCGGGCAACGCTCCCGCGACGGTGACGGGCGCCTCGCCCTGGGCGTCGCGGCTGCTGGCGGTCTGCGAGATCGTTTGGGTCGAGCGGACGACTTGCCCGTCCGGATCGAAGCGTTCCTCTTGGGTGGTGATCCGATCGTAATCCATATCGGCCGACACCTCGGCGCGAACCTTGCCCGGACCGGCGGTGCGTTCGAGCAGTTCCTCGATCGTGCGGCCGAGCTGCATCTCGAAATGCCGCCGGCGCTGTTCCACCTTGGCGGCAATGGCGGTCGGCGATGAATCGTCCTCGAAGCCGCGCGCCAGCAGCGATCCCTTGTCGTCGACGATCGAAATTCGGCTCGGCAACAAGCCGGGAACGGCGGAAGCGACCAAATGCTGGATGGCTCCGACCTGCTCGGTGTCGAGCCGCCGCGACCCCTGCATCTGCAGAACGACCGACGCGCTCGGCTTTTGCGCGTCGCGGCTGAACAGCTCGCGGCGGGGAAGAACCAGATGGACCCGGGCCGAACGGACGCCGGTGATGGTCTGGATGGTGCGCGACATTTCGCCTTCCATCGCGCGCACCAGATTGACATTCTGCATGAAATTGGTCGCGCCCAGGGAATCGGCCTTGTCGAACAATTCGTAGCCGATCGATCCGCCGCTCGGCAGTCCCTGCGCGGCCATGGTCATGCGCGCGCGCGCGACCCGATCGCCGGGAACGTTGATGGTGGTGCCGCCGTGCTTGAGCTCGAAGGGGATGTTTTGGGATTCGAGTTGCTGGACGATCCGCGCCTAATCCTTGAGGTCGAGGTTGGAATAGAGCAGCGTGTAGTTGGGGCCGGCGAACCGGCTCAACATAAACACGAAGAAACCGACCAATCCGGCGACCAATCCGCCCATGACAACAAGGCGCACCGCGCCGATGTTGCGAACGGCTTGCAATAATGTGTCCACGCCCGTTCTCTCCCGCGTTCGAAGGTTGGGCCGGCCCGAGTGACGGGGCCCTCCGGCGATCCAACCGTCGCGAGGCTAGTCAGGAGATCGTAAACAGATAGTTAAGACGCGGGTAAAAATTGCCTAGTTCCCGCAAGTGAAAAAATTATCCATATAATACAAACAGATATGGGGAGCGCCGGGGCCGCCGCCCGAGAGGCGCGGCGCTTCGCTACCGGCGGGAAGGGAGCGACCCGATCAGGTCGCGTAGGCGGCGGTGGGGTCGACGATGCTCTGGTCTTCGGCCGGCTGCGCATCGGTGTCGGAATGCGGCTGCGTCCGGTATTCCTTGATGCGGGTGACACGCAAGCCTTTGACGCCATGGTCGTCGAGCAGGCGCTTCCAGCACATGAATTCGTCGAGGGAAATGCCGTAGCGCTGCAGCGCTTCGTCGAGGGACAAGAGACCGGCCTTGACCCCGGCGACCACCGCCGCCTTGCGGCTGACGACCCAGCGGGTCGTACCCATCGGCGGCAGATCGGCGAGCGTCAAGACGGGAGCCCGCCGGGGCCGGGAGTAATTCGTGGTTCGGGTCGCCAATTCGTTCATCGCGGACTCGCGAAGGATTTCCTGTTCGAATCGCCGTTTCCGACCATAGGGCCCAGCCCTTAAAAAACGGCTAAGAACCGCCCCGGATCGAAAATTGCCCGCGCGCGTTAGGAAACCGGAAACCATGTTCGCCCGGGCGGAAAGTCCGCTTCGCCCCAAAAAGAAACCGCCCGGGGCGGGCACCCCGGGCGGCGGGAGGGAGGCTCGACTCCTTGGGCTTGGAGGGAAGAGCCTCGGAGGAGCGGAAGGATCGGATTAACGTTTCACCTGCAGGAGCTGTTCCAGCATCGCGTCCGCGGTCGAGATGATCTTGGCGGCCGAGGCATAGGCGCGCTGCACGACGATCATGTTGGTGAATTCCTCGCCGATGTCGACGGTGGACTGTTCGAGCGAGGACTGCACCACCGCGCCCGCCGGACCGCCGCCGGCGACGCGGAGCGTGTAGTCGCCCGAGAATTGGGTCTGGTTCCAGACGTTGCCGGTCCGATTCTCCAGGCCGTTGACGTTGGTGAAGGTGGCGATCGGGATCTGATAGACGGGACGCGTTTCGCCGTTGTCGAACAGCGCCGTCACCAGGCCGTTCTCGGAGATGGAGACCCCGGCGAAGGTGCCGAACTGCGAGCCGTTCTGGGTGATGAACACCGGCGTGAAGGCGGCGCCGAACTGGGTCATGCCGTTGGCCTCGCCGACCGTGCCGAAATCGAGCGTGATCTGCGGGCTGTTGGAGGCGGCGTCGTCCATGTCGGCCGCGCCGTTGGAAAAGCCGAGAACCTCCAGCTCCGCTGCGGCGACCGCGGACAGCAGGCCCGAGGCGTTGAACTTCAAGGCGTAGGTGGTGTCGATGGCGGTATTGGTGGCTTCGGTAATGGCCGTGCCATCCGGTTCCGTCACCGTGGTCGCGCCGGCCAAGGTGATGTTGATGTTATAGCTGCCCTTCGACAGGCTTTCCAATACCAAGGTGTCGTAGGACGGCGTGGTGACGGCGTTGAAATCGCCGGCATTGTCGCGGATGCGGACGCCGGTGCCGTTGGTGGCGAAATCGGGGTCGTTCGCTTCGATGGCGTTTTCCAAATCGATCAGCGCCTGCGAAAGCGTGCCGCCGATATAGATGCTGGTATCCCCGTCGTTGTTCACGGCTTCGGCCGCGCTGAATGTATAGGTAATACCGTTGAGGACGACGGTGTCGCCGTCGGCCGGCAGGGCGGTGAAGGTGAATTGGTCAAAAGTGCTGTAGGCCTTGGTGACCTTCCGGACGGTGAAGGACGATTCCTGTTTGACCACGAACGCGCCGGACGAATTCAGCAACGCCGCCGGGTTGACCGTGAAGCTGCCGGTGCCGTCCTCGGTGAAGAGGACGGTGGCGGTGTTCCCGGAACTGACCTGGATGCGGTTGTTGGTGTAGGTTCCGGACGCGCCGTAGTTGGCGAAATCGGTGTCCGAGCTTTTCACCTTCGCCACCAGCGAGGCGACGTCTTGGGCGAGCGTCGTATTGGAACTGACGTCGACCCGTCGCAAAGTCGCGCTTTCGACGACAGAGGCGTTGGAGTCGAATTCGTAGGTAATGCCGTCGATGACGACGGAGGCGCCGTCGGCGGGGCGCGCCGTGAATTCCAGTTGGCCGACGCTGCGCATGGCATTGCCGCTCGAATCCTCGATGGTCGCGACCGCGGTGCCGGAGGGAGGCGCAATGGTCAGGTCCCATTGGTTGTCGCGGTTGGTCTTGGTGTAGACGAAGCTTGCGGTATTGGCGTTACCGAGGGTGTCGAAGAACTGCACGTCGGTCTTGTGGGCGGTACCGGCCGTGTCGTTGGAGGGCAGGTTGGCGCCAATGGCGATGGTGGTGGTGGCCGCGGCGCTGCCGCCGACCCGGTTCAGGTTGATCGAGGCGAGATAGTCGGTGGAGATGATGTTCTGGTTGGCGACGGTCAGGTTCTTGTTGGCGGGAATGACGGTGCCGTTGGCGTTGGTCGGCCAGCCCTGCAGGTAGAACCCGGCGGTATTACGCAAAAACCCTTCCGAATCCTGGAAGAACGATCCCGCGCGGGTGAACAGGAATTCGTTGGCGGTGGTCGGTTTGGCGGCCTCGTTGACCACGAAGAAGCCGCGGCCGGAGATCGCGATGTCGGTCGAGGACGTGGAGGCCTGCAGCAGGCCCTGCACGCCGGTGTCCTGGCGCGGCTTCGATTGCACGCCGCCGGCGGAATAGAACGTGGACGAGGTCTGCTTGGTGACCAGGGTCTGGAAGCTGACCTTGGTGCCCTTGAAACCGATGGTGTTGATGTTGGTGATGTTGTCCGAAATAGCGCCCATCGAGCTGCTCTGCGCGGTCAGGCCGGACACGCCGGATGCCATGGCTCCAAACAAACTCATGATCGTCTCTCCTATGTTCGGGCCGCGGGTGGCGGCCCTGGCTTTGGTTTCGCTTATCTCGTGACGGACTTAACTTTATCTATGGGCACCTGGATGTCCCGGCCCATGAACAGGGACACGTTGCCATTTTCGGCGCTCGCGCCAGTGACGCGCCCGAAGACGGTGTATTCGATCGGCAGGATCTTGCCGTCGCGGTCCTGCGCCGTGACGACCACGGTGTAATCGCCGTCGGGCTGGAGGATGCCGTTCTTGTCGCGCCCGTCCCAGGAGAACGCGTGCTTGCCCACGGTCCGGTCGGCATCGACGCTGTAAACCGTGGCGCCTTGGCCATTGACGATATTGATGGTGCTCTTGGCGACGTTGCTCGGGTTCGTGTAGGTAAATATGGCCGCGCCGTTTTCGAGCGGCACTTTCTGGCCCGTCGCCTCGACCCCCATGCCGATGTAGTTCACCAGGCTGGAAATCTGCGAATTTTGCTGCAGGGCGATGAGCTTTTCCAGATTGGCGTTCTGGTGGATCTGCTGTTCGACGCTGGCGAACTGGACGAGCTGGGAGGTGAACTCGGTCGCGTCCATCGGATCGAGCGGGTCCTGGTGCTTGAGCTGGGTCACGAGCAGGTTCAGGAACTTGTTGAGATCGTCCTTGAGCTTCGCCTCGGACCGGGCGGCGACGGACGCGCCGGACGCGGCGGTCGTGGCGGAAGTGGTGCCGTCGAGGAGGGCCATGACGATAAGTTCCCCGGATTCCTGGTTACGGATGCCTTTAAGCGCGGATGTCGACCCGCCCGGGCAGGACGATCGGCGTCCAGACCGGCGTTTGTTCGGTGTGCGGCGCGTCGGTGCCGGCGGCGGAGCCGCCCGGCGCGGTGCCGTGCGGGTGGCGCTCGCGGTTTTCCGCCGTCTGCTCGCGCAAGCTGAACTGCAGGTTGCCGGCGTCGGCGCGGAGCCCCGCGTCCTGGAGCGATCGGGCGAGATCGCGCGCGTCCCGTTGCAGGAGATCGAGGGTGTCGGAGCGGTCCGCGGCGACGTGAACCAGGGTACGGCCGTCGCCCGTGACCTCGATCTTGACGTCGATGCGGCCGAGTTAGGCCGGGCGCAGCTGGATGGTGATGCGATCGGCGCCGTCCTTGATCGCCTTCTGGATGTTGACGGATACCTGCTCCAGCACTTCGGCGCGGAAAGTGGCGGCCGGCCGCTGCGCATGTTGGGCGGCGTTGGTTTGGCTCGGGGTCTCCAGGGCGCGGGCCGATCCGCCATTGGTCGCGGCGAGGCCCTGGGTGGCGATCTGGACTCCGGGCTTCTCGCCCTCGATGGTCATGGTGGAAGCGGCATTGACGCCGTTCGCGCCGGGCATCAGCGCCAGGCGCGCGGCGATATCGTCCGCGGCATCGGGAGTCGCATTGTTGGCGAGCATCTGTTCGGGTGTCGCGTCGGCCGCGGCGCCGTTCGCGCGCGCGAGGGCGGTATCGGCGCCGCGGTTGTCGCGGGCGGCGAACAAGGCCCCCGTCGGGCGCGAAATCAAGGTTTTGGCCTCGTCGGTCACGGTCACCTCGACCGTCATCCGCGTGGCCGGCCCGACACGCTCGGCGAGATCGGCGGCCTGCCGCGTGCGCGCGTCCATAAGCGTACCGGCCTTTTTCTCCTTCGGTTCGCCCTTGTCGACGGCGGTGTCCTCGTCGCCGGCGGCGGCACGCCCGTTTTCTCCGGTCTCGTTGGCGCCCGCGCGCGCGAGCCCACGCGGCTGCTTGGCCAGTTGGGTGAGGGCGTTGGCGATGCCGGTCAGGCGCCGGCCGTCGTCGCCGTCTTCGGACGTTTCGTCGGTTGTCTTGGCGCCGTCGCCCCGGGACTTATCGCCATCTTCCGGCGCATTCGCGGCGGCGAGGGCGGTCAGGACGGCAATGGCTTGATCCTTGGGCGCGGGGCCGGGTTCCTTGGCGGCGGCCGTCGACTTTTTCTTACGGCCGCGGCCATGCTCGTCGGAATCGACGGCGTCGGCGGCTTGAGCCCTGTTCGCGGCGCGCGATGCATCGCGGTTGTCGGCGGCATGCGCGTGCTGGGCGGCGGGAGTTTGGGTCTTGGCGGCATCGTTCGCGGCTTGCGTCGACGCCTCGGTCGGTGCCTGGTCGGCGGACCCGGGCGCGGCCTCGTTGGCGGCCGGGCCGGAATCCCGGGCCGGAGCCGGGCGGTCGTCGCGCGGGGCGGGAGCGGACCGGGTCGGCTCGGCGCGAAAGGCGGAGGCGTCGGTCCGCTCGAATTCGGCGTTCTTGGGCGCCGGATCGGCGCGGTGGGCGCCGAACGAAATGTTGAACGGAAGGATCTGGCCTCGGGCGCCACCCAGCAACTGCTCCGGCTTGGCGGCTCTGCGCAGGAATTGGTTGAAGGCGATGGCGAAGGCATCGGGGGGCGCCGAGCCGGCCTTGTCCGCCGCATCCGAGCCCTGGCCCGTTGCGGCCGCCAGGGTCGCGGCGTTGAGGGACTTGGTCTTGACGCTGAGGTCTTCCATCGCTCGTGTCCTTTGCGCGGTTTTGGTCGCCGCCCGAAAGCGCTCTTCGGGTGTTCGCCTGCCTCTCTCGCAAGGGGTGTGCCAACCGCCGATAGCCAAATAACTATCTGAAATATAATATTTTTTTAACAATCTCGGGGGAACGAGGCGATATGGTCGGCCGTCGGGAATGGCATTTCCGTCTCGTATCGGGCGGCAATAAATGCCTAACCCGCCGCTATCCATTTTCCCGTCCACCGATTAAGTTTCAGCCATGAATCCCGGGGCGAACACCACTTACGACGATCATTTGGATCTCGCGCTCCGCGCGCTCGCGGAAGGGAATACCGACACGGCGGTGGAGCGGGCCGAAGCCGCGCGGCTCCTGTCGCCCCAGGCGTCCGAGCCCTTATTCGTTCTCGGCCTTTCGGCGTTGTCGCTCAATGATATCGGTTCGGCGATTCGGATCTTGGACGAGGCGCACCGGCTCAATCCCGACGGGCGTGAAATCGTCGAAGCCTTGGCCGCGGTGCATGGCCGGGCAGGCAACATCACGGACAGTCTTTACTATTCCAAGCTTGCGGTGACTCTGGAGGAAAACCCTCGACTTTCTTTAATTCTGCCCGAGGGGTTCACGGATTTCATCGCCAATATCGAAAAGGCGCGGCAATCGGCATATGTGTTGGATGCCGGATACGAGTATTACATCCGCCGTTACGATAAGGCTGTCGATCTTTGCCGGCGCGAACTCTCGCTGCGCCCTCAAAACGTCGAGGCATATCGGCTATTGGGACAATCGCTGCTCGGCCTGGGACAGTACGAGGAGGCCGCCCAATCCCTTGAGCATGCCTGCCGGCTCGCGCCGACAGAAGCGGCGGGATTCATTCATTGGGCGGAAGTCCTCCTGAAGCAGGGGCGGCTTGACTTGGCTCTTAAAGTCGCGCGCGAAGCCGTTCGGCTCGATCCCACGTCATGGCCGGCGCGCGGCCAATTGCTGACTGTGCTCGCATATCTGCCATCGTCCGAATGGCGCGCCTATCCCGCCGAGGCCGCGGCGGCCGTCTCGGCGATCGCGCAAGGGCCGATACCCAATCCTCCGCCGCCGGCGATCGACCCCAAGACGATCGACCCCGGTCGCCGCGGCAAGCTTCGCGTCGCATTTCTCGTCAACGAGACGGCGATGCAGCGCAATATCGGGTTTTTCGAATGCGTCATGGCTCATCACGACGCCAGAAAAATCTATATTCAGGTTTATCAGCAGTTTGCCCGTCCGATTGTCGATACGCCCCGGCTGCAAAAAGAGACGGAGGACTGGTGTCCGATTTACAATATCGACGACGAAACGTTGTCCCGTATTGTCGCCAACGACGCGATCGACGTGCTGGTTGACTTGTGCGGAGCGGCGCCGGACGCCCGGCCCGCTTTCCTTGCCCGACATCCCGCGCCGGTCCAGGTCAGCTGGCTCGGTTGGCCCCAAGGCAGCCTTCCCGGGACCGCGGACGTGGTCCTGTCCGATTCGTCGATGGCGGAAACCGATGGAAAGGATGCGGGCGCAACCACGACGCTTACCCTCGCGCGCGGTCTGATGGCATATATCGGGGCGTCGGTGGAAATCGACGACGATTCGGAGGACGAGGTGAATCCCGCCGCGCGCAACGGATTCGTTACCTTCGGTGGCGTTCTCGATCCCGCGCGCGTCGCCGGAGCGGCGGAAATCTGGGCACGGGCTTTGCGTGCGGTACCGGGCGCGCGGCTCGTTCTCGGCCGCGGACCGTCGCTCGATGACGGTACGCGAGCCCGCGTAATCGATTTGTTTTCACGGTTCGGGGTCGGCGAGCGGGTGGATTTTCTCACGGCCGGGGAGGGTAAAAGCCCGGCGGCGGCGTTCTATTCCGCGATCGATATTCTGCTCGATACTTATCCGGTGAGCGGCGCGACGGAAATTTGCGAAGCATTATGGCGCGGCGTTCCGGTCGTTTCATTGCGCGGAGATCGCAGCGCCGGCCGCTTGGGATCGGCGATTTTGCACTTGGCCGGCCGCGACGAATGGATCGCGGACGATGCCGACGGAATCGCGTCGATAGCCGGACAACTGGCCGCAAATCTGCCCGCGCTTCGGCAAACACGGCGGACCCTGCCCGAGCAGTTCAAGAAAAGCCGTCTCTGCGACGCAAAAAAATTCGCGGACGAGTTTTTCGCGGTGCTTGAAGCGCTGGTTACGAAAGCACGCGCCAAGGCGGCGTAGCGAGTCAGGTGAAAATATTCAATACCGATCCGGGATCGACCTTGTTCGGATCGAACAGGCCTTTGCCTAATTGTTCGGCCAGCGCCTGATTCGACTCGAAGGCGAGCGACAGATCGTTGAGGAATATGGCGTACTTCTGGCGCAGTTTCGCGACTTCCGCGGCCAACTCCACATCTTGCGCGGCTTTTGTCGCCTCGATTTGAAATTTGGTCGCGACGAGGTTTTTGTCGGTGACTTGGTTCAGTTTCGCCGCTGCTTCGGCGCGCGCGAGAACGGCATTGAGGGATCTCGTGATCGTCGACTTTGCCGCGTTGATAGCGCTCTGAGCCTCGGCGTTGTCGGTGAACTGGGCGAAGCTTGTAACCCGCTCCTTGGCGCCGTCGCGGGTGACATTGATCAAGCCGTTCCGGCGGATAGCGGTTATGCCGTCATCAAGCAATATTCCGACGGCGGCCCCATTGGGAACCGACAGCCGGCCGACGTTTTCATTGATCGCATGGAGCACGCTGTTGAACGTTGCCGTATCGGCGGCATTGAGCGCGGTCTGCAGATCATCAACTTTGCCGGCCAAATCGGACAAGTTCCAGGCATTGCGCGTATTGGCAAACGTGAAAGCCCCGAGCTTGGCCTGAAACGCTTCCAGTTTTTTCTGCGACGACAGGAGAAACGCGTCCACCGATTCGCGGGAAGATTCATTGACTGCCTCGATTTCCTTGTTGAGGCGATCAATAATCGTGTTTTGCAGAACGCTGAACCGGAGTTCGAAATTCGGTCGCGCCGCGGCCGTGCCCAGGGAGACTAGGCCAAAAGCGACGGAGCGTCCGGCGAGAATGTCGGGCGTGCCGACCATGATCGCGCATCCCTTCTGGTTACGCAGACGCCCCAAGCATACCGAGGTTGTTCGGCGGTGTCCAGACTCGCGGGCAGGACGAATATCTAATAAACGTAATTATATCAAGCGATTATAAAGTACGTCCGGGGCGGGATTTGCCGCCGTTGCGCCGGGTTTCGCGCCGGCGGGCGGCCGCGCCGTTGGCCGGTGTCTTGCGCGGTTTCGTTCGCGGTTCGGATCTTTTCGGCCGGGGCCGACGGGATCGGCCGAGCGCGGCGTCGGCGTCTTTGGCGTCGCGCTCGGTTTTTTCGGGATCGAGTTCGCCGTAGAATTCGACGACGCGATCGGCGATCCTGTTGATAAGATCGGCAAACTGATCTCGGAGGATTTGCTCCATGGCGCGCCGCTTCGCCCGGCTGTGAATACGGGTGAAGTAAAAATAGAGCGCAATCATGGTCAGGAACGTCGACCCGCGATAGCAATGGATTTCGATCGATGGATTGGTGCGCGGCGGAATCAGGGCGCGCACGACCCTTTGCATGTAGTCGAGCGAAAATCCCAGCTTTTTCCGTGACCGCCCATTTCCGCCCGATCGGGGCGGACGGCAGAGATTTAGGAGAAGATCGCGAAATTTTCGTATTTCAAGAACATGATTGCGGTCGGCCCATGCCTTCTGGAACATGGCTGATTCGTAACGGTCGAAGCGGCCGACGATTCGCTCGACTGTTTCGGATTTTGCGGCGGTCGTGGGCAGGGAAATCGTGGATGACAACTTGGGCGTCGTGCCCAGAATGCGTATCCCGTCGCTGCAGTTATAGTACGTATATCCCGGCCCCATGTATTTGATAACGTCCTGCATCGTATCGCGGGACCACAGATAAATAGCTTCCGAATACACGGTTCCGCCCAAGTTGCCGGGAACCGGCTGGTCGATGACCGTCGTGAAATCGAGTTCGCCTTCGCCATAGGGCGCGTCCTTGGCATGATGGCGCTTGGGGTCGCGCGCGCCGAGGTCGATCCCGAACATGTAAATGGAATGGCAACCGATCTGCTGGGCGAAAGAAAGGCCGAGATTGGAAACGGTCGGCATTCCTTGCGGAATATTGGTGCCGTCTTCGGGCGCAAACATGATGCAGGACGCCAATCCGGCGCGAAAATAAAAGATCGTGCGGTCGAAGTAGGATTTGACCCTGGGGTCGACCGTCGTGGACGCGACCAGGGTAATACCCCCGAGGGAATGCACCGCCGATATTTTTTCCATCAAATCCGCGACCGCGGGCACGTTTTCCATTTCCATGTGGAAATCGGGCACGATGCCGTTGCGAAGCAGGATGCGAATCGAGGTTCCGCACGAAATAACGATGGCGCGATCGGCGTTCGCCTTGAGAAACGGCAGGTCGTTGTCGAGAGACGGCCCCGAGGCGACGACAAAAGCCGGCATTTCGCATCGCGTCTTGCGCTCCTTGAAATAGGCGCCGGAGAAATCCTTGAGGTTATGGTAGGAGTTCCGCATCATGTCGATCTCGTCCTCGAGGAAGCCGAGACCGGTCAGGAACAAATTGAGATCGGCCGCCATCTCCAGCGCCGCGCCGTCGAGCAGGGAATTCGGGTAGCTCTTGTAAATAAACGCGCCGTCGATGAAGGCGGGATTGATGAACCGCATCTGATTGCGGATCGACACGGCGATGCCCTTGGGCGTGGTGTTTTCCTCGACGGAGATGGTTTTTCCTTCCGTCAGGAAGCCGCGCAAGAATTTGTCCCAGTCGAACGTGCGGAGCGAATGGTAGAGAAACTCGTTGTTGGGCTCGATGAAGATCAAATGCTGGCAATTGGTTTCCTTGACCAGCAGGGGAAGTTGTTCGGCGAGTCCGACGCCGAGAACGACAAGGTGAAAGCATTCGCGAATGGGATTTTTCGCGAACAAGATATCCGCGTCCTTGGCCGCGTGCCGAAGGGCCCGATAAACCGCCAAGTTGGCGAATTTGTCGAGGTTGGACGTATCGGGCGGGGCGATGATCAGCCGGGTGCGGTCGTAGGGGGTTTCGAAGAAAATCTTGACGCGCCGTTTGGCGGCTTCCCGCGCGCCCATGCCGTACAGGCGGACGCCGCCGAACTCGACGTCGAAATCGCGCCGCCCCGATATCAACAGGCGGGAGCGAGGTTGGTTGACGGCCGTCAGCTTGCGGTGGATCGAGGGCAAATGGCGCGCGAACGCGGCCAGGTTCCGCTCGAGCAATTTTCGATCGAGATCCTTCGGTTCGGCGGGACGAAAAACGTCCTTGCCGCGCGGGGTGTCCGAGCGGCGAGGGCGTTGTTTGGCGGCGTTCGATCCGGGCGGCATGGAATCTCCGAGGCGACGAACCCGTAGAAAGTGACCGGACCGAAAAGCAGCGTCAAGCCGCCTGGCGGGCCGGTCGTTCCGAAAAACAAGAGAGGCGGGGATTTCTCCCCGCCTCTCTCCGATCTTCCGGTTCGGCCGGCGATTCGGCGCCGTCCGCGCCTCACTCCGCGATTAACGGAAGAGGGTGAGGATCGTCTGCTCGGCCTGGCCGGCGAAGGCCAGCGACTGGATGCCCAACTGCTGGCGGGTCTGCAGGGCCAGCAGGTTGGCGCCTTCCTCGTTAAGGTCGGAGAGCGTCAACTTGCCCGCGCCCGTGGTGAGCGTGCTCACGTAGGCCTTGGTGAAGTTGAGCCGGGTCTGGAGCAGGGCGACGTTCGAACCCAGCGACTGGGCGCGCGACCGCAGCGTGGTCAACCCGGTATCGAGGTTGTTGATTCGGGAGTTGAACTCGGTCGTGAACCCGACGCCGACGACGCGGGTGGCGTCGGTTTCGGAGACGCTGATCGACGTTCCGGTCAGCAGCAGGAACGGCCCGGACAACGTGGACACATGGTTGGTGCCCGCGCTGTAGCCCGTGCCGGCGGACTGGTTGCTGTAGCCGGTGCCGGCCGAAGCCCCGGAGAAGAACCCGGTGATCAGGTTGAACACCACCGACGAGCCGACGGCGTACGTGCCGGCGGTGATGAAGTTGACGCCGCCGGAGATGGCGTTCGCCGCGGTCCGGCTTTCCACGACGTTCACGGTGAACGTGAGCCCATCGTAGTAAAGCGTGATGGTATCGCCCGCCGAGATAGTGGTGGTGGATTGGCCCGCGACCGTCACCGAGATCGTGTTGCCCGAAGCGATGCCGGAAGCTTCGCTCGCGCCGACGCCCGCGCCGGAGATCGTGCCGGCGGAGATGTAGCCCCGGTTGAAGGCCAGATCGGTGCTCGTCACCGCCGAAAGTTTGGCGACGTTGAGGCCGAGACGGCTGGTGCGGATGTCCGACGAGTTTACGTTCAACACGCTCGCGGTATCGTTGCTGAAGTTCACCGTGAGCGTCTGGCCGGTACCGTTCACCAGGTTGATGCCCTGGTAAGTGGCGTCGGAAGCCAGGTTGTTGATCTGGGTGCGCAGGTCGTTGAACTGCGTGACCAGGTCGCTGACTTCGGTCGATGTCGCCGCCGACTTGGCGGTGAGGATGAGACCTTTCAGCTGCTGCACCAGCGCTTCGATGCCGGTCACCGCGTCGGTCGCGGCGGAGATGGTGCTAATGCCCTGGTCGATGCCGCGCTTCTTGGTGTTGAAGTCGTCGGACCGGTCGTTCAACGACTTGGCCTGGAAGAACGAGACCGGGTCGTCGACGGCGGCCGCGACGCGCAAGCCCGTCGACAGGCGGCCCTGCGTGCGCGCGATCAGCTCAGAGGTGGATTGGAGAGCGAGTAGGTTGGCCCGTACTGCGGCCGAAAGCGAGACGTTCTCTGCCATTGGAGTCACTCCGTTCTAGAGTTGCACATCGAACGCGGTTTCTGCGTTCGGTACGGCGAAGTCCCGGTTTTCTACGGTTCCGCGCCACACGCCGACCCTCGGGCATTCTTTGCCTTCCGGCCGACCCGGGATGATTACCCGTTTTTAAAATCGGACGCAAGCGCGATCAGGCGGATCGATCCCCAAAATCTTCATGAGGGAAAATCCCGCATTTTCGTTAATGAATTGTTTTATAACGATTTTTTTGAATCCTTGCCGTCGGCTTTGGCCACAACCCCGCGCCAGATTGAACGTATTTTCCCCGGTTGCCGAAGGGTCGGACCGCCCCGACAAGGACGCCTCGGGCGGCATGGTAAACGGTCGTTAAGATTTGGATCGTCTTCGGAATGCGCACCAGAATCCCGGACAAATGCGGTGAGGCATGACGGCGATGGCCGTTTCGGTAAGGCTCGCCTGCGCGGCCAGGCGTCGCAGATAGGAGCGGCTATGGGCGTATTCGCCGGGTTCGGTGATGCCGACATCCATGTCGTCGGGCGCCGGATCCACGGAGAAGAACAAATAGCCCCCGGGAACCAGGAGCCGGGCGGCTTCGCGGAAGAACGGGGCGAAATCGGCGAGATGGTACAACACGCATGAAGACGCGATGATGTCGAACGTGTCGTCGCGCGCAGCCATCGCTCCGGTCAGGTCGCCTTCGACCAGTTCGTCGTAAACGCCTCGGCCGCGCGCTTGCGCGATCATGGCGGGCGATATTTCGATACCGACCAATCGCCGGGTTTTAATTCGGGTGCCGAGCAGTCCGGTACCGCAGCCGGCATCCAATACGTTCTTGCCTATGGTCGCGCCCGCGAACTTGGTGATGAACGCCGCCATGCGTTCGCTGAAGGATCGATGCAAGGGGTTGTCGTCGTAGGTCGCCGCCAGATCGGCGTATTGGGTGAGGAGGCCGGAATTCTGGCGCGCCTGACTTTCGCTCGACTCGGCCTCGGGCCGGTATGGGCGAAGACCGCGCGCGAAGGCGGCGACGGCTTCCTCGGCCCGGCCCATGTGGACGAGGGCAACCGATTTGTTTCTGTGCAACGTGGCATTATCCGGAAACAAGCTTATGGCCCGCTCGGACATTCTCAAGGCGTCCATGAAGCGGCGCGCGATGAGAAGGGCGTTGATGTATTGCGCCATGAATATGACCGTCGGAACATGCCGGTCGAGAAACCGTTCGACGATTCTTATCGCCCGCTCCGGATCGATCGAGGCTTTGAACGACGCGCTGAAGAACTGTCCGATCAATTCGGCCTGAACGCCTGCCTCGTCCGGCGCGACCGCAATCGCTTTTTCATGCATGGCCAGGGCTTCGGCGGGATGGCCCGAACGCCAGAGCAGCGAGCCGATCAGGTTCAGGGCCTGCCACTGTTTCGGGTCGGCGTTCGCCACCTGTTGCGCCGCGCGCAAGGCATCGCCGATTTTGCCCTGATCGGCCAGTTTCTTGGCGCGCGCCAGCGGGTCGGCTTTCGGTCGGGGTTTCCCGCCGCGCCGCCCCGATTTGGCCGTGATCGGCGAGGGCGGTTTTTTCGCTCGCCGTCTTGTTTTGGCGGACGATCGTTTAGCGGCCATGGGCGGAATCCGTGTTCGCCGGCGATCCCTTGCGGAAGGCGCACCAGAAGCCCGGCGTGGCCCGGTGGCCCATAATCGCGATGGCGATTTCCGCAAAACCGGTTTTCGCCGCCAGACGGCGGAGATAGGCGCGGCTATGAGCGTACTCGCCCGGGCCGCTTTCGCCAATGTCCATATCATCCGGGGCGGGATCGGTGGAAATGAACAAATGCCCGCCGGGCTCCAGCAAACGCGCCGCTTGCCGGAAATAAGGGGCGAGGTCGGCCAGGTGGTAAAGAACACAAGAAGACGCGATCAGATCGAAACGGGTGTCAAGCTTGCTCATCGTCTCGACGAGATCTCCCGCGATCAGGTCGGCATAGGCGTTCCGCGCCCGCGCTCTTTCGATCATTTCCGGCGACAGGTCGATGCCCACTAGGCGCTCCGGGTTCAAAAGGGTGCCGAGCAGTCCGGTGCCGCAACCCGCATCCAACATACGCAAGCCACCGATCGGCCCGATGGTGTCGGCAATGAACTTCGCCATCCGGGCGCTGAAATATTGGTGCAGCGGGTTGTTGTCGTATTCGGCGGCCAGATTGGCGTATTGGCGCCGGACATTATCGGCGTTGGCCCCGGTTCGGATGCGGTAGGGCTTCAAAATGGTGGCGTAAGCGTTGACGGCGTCCTCTTTCCGGCCGTGCATCAGCAACGCGACGCTAAGATTCATTTTCGCCGACTTGCTGTCGGGAAATTCGGCCACGGCCCGTTCAGCCGTCCGCAAGGCTTTATCCGGTCGGCCGCATCGGAAATTAAGATTGGACAGATCCAGCAACAAAGGGACGGTCGGAACGTGCCGCGCCAGGATTTTCTCGGCCAGCTCGACGGCGCGCTCCATCATCAACCCGCTTTGTTGCGCCGCGAGCATCAGCGTCGACGCGAGTCTTGTCTGAATCTCTGCCTTGTCCGGAGCGGTCATGATCGCCGATTCGAGAAACAGAATTGCCTCCTTGGGATAACCGCGTCTCCAGAGAATGTGGGCGATGAATTCCCGCGCGGGCCAATAGCGCGGATCGGCATCAAGCAACGACTCGGCGACGGTAATGGCTTCCCCGAAGGCCCCGCGTTCGACAAGCGCCTTTGCGCGCGCCAGAGGATCTTTTGTCCGCACATTCTTGCGGGGCGAGACGGCAGCCCCCCGTTTTAAGGCGGCTGAGGGGCGCCGTTTCGCTTTCGCGGCCCGCCCTAAGGCGGATCGATGCTTTGCCGCCATGTCGGCGAGTCCATTGTTGATCGACCGGGCGAGTGATTATGCGCCCACGCAGTATCGCGGGCAATCGATCCCCCGCCTTGCCTCCCCCGCGACCGCGCGGATAAGATGCCACGACTCTCGGTTTTCCCGGATTTCCCCGTGACCTCGCCCTCCGTCAGCCACTATTCCACCGCGCTCAACCTCGACGGACGCTCGATTCTGGTGACCGGCGGCACCGGCTCGTTCGGCAAGCGATTCGTCAAGACCGTGCTCGAACGCTACAAGCCGAAGCGCTTGGTGGTTTATTCGCGCGACGAGCTCAAGCAGTACGAAATGAGCCAGGAGCTGGATCCGCGCCAGTACCGGGCCTTGCGTTATTTCATCGGCGACGTGCGCGACCGCGACCGCCTGACCATGGCGCTCAACGGCATCGATGTCGTCATCCACGCCGCCGCGCTTAAGCACGTGCCGATCGCCGAATACAACCCGACCGAGTGCATCCACACCAACGTCATCGGCGCGGAAAACGTGGTGCTCGCCTCGATCGCCGCGCGGGTCGAGCGGGTGGTCGCGCTCTCGACCGACAAGGCGGTCAACCCGCTCAACCTCTACGGCGCCAGCAAGCTCGCCTCCGACAAGATTTTCACCGCCGCCAACGCCCTCAGCGGCGAGGCCAACACCATCTTCTCGGTCGTGCGCTACGGCAACGTGGTCGGCTCGCGCGGCAGCGTGGTGCCGCTGTTCCAGCGTCTCATGCGCGAGGGCGCCAAGGAAATCCCCATCACCGACACGCGCATGACGCGCTTCTGGATCACGCTGCAGCAGGGCGTCGATTTCGTGCTCTCGTGCCTCGCCACCATGCGCGGCGGCGAGGTTTACGTGCCGAAGATTCCGAGCATGAACGTGGTCGATCTCGCCCGCGCGCTCGCGCCCAATCTGCCGCACAAGATTATCGGCATCCGTCCCGGCGAGAAGCTGCACGAAGTGATGATCACCGAGGACCACGCCCGCAACACGGTCGAATTTCCCGACCGCTACATCATCGAGCCCGATTCGGTCTCCTGGACCGGGCACGTGTTGCGCGACGGCGCGTTGCCGGTTCAGGATGGGTTCCGCTACGCCAGCGACAACAATACCGAATGGCTGGACGAGGCCGGCTTGAAGCGCCTGATCGCTGTTTCCGTGTGAGGCGCGCGCGGCGGTCGTCATGGCGGACCCGTTCCTTCCCTACGGCCGGCACCTGATCGAGGACGACGATGTCGCCGCGGTCGGGCGTGCGCTTCGCTCCGGTACGCTCACCGGCGGGCCCGCGGTCGCCGCGTTCGAGCATGCGCTGGCCCGGGCGACCGGCGCTCCGCACGCCGTCGCGTGCGCCAACGGCACCGCCGCGCTACATCTTGCCGCGCTCGCCCTCGATCTCGGCCCCGGCGACGCGGCGGTGGTGCCGACCCTCACCTTTCTCGCCACCGCCAACGCGCTCCGCTACGTTGGCGCCGACGTGGTGTTCGCCGACGTCGATGCCGACACGGGGCTTCTGACCCCGGCCGCTTTCGAATCCGCGCTCGCCCGCGCGGGCCGCCGCGTCAAGGCGGTCTTTCCCGTGCATCTCGGTGGCCAATGCGTCGACATGGAAGGCGTGGGCGCGATCGCGCGCGCGCGTGGCCTCAAGGTGGTCGAGGACGCCTGTCACGCCCTCGGCGGGACGTGCGCCGGTCAGCCGGTCGGCGCGTGCGCGCATTCGGACATGGCCGCGTTTTCGTTCCATCCGGTCAAGACGATCACCATGGGCGAGGGCGGCGCCGTCACTACCCGCGACGCGACTCTCGCGCGCCTGCTCGCGGAACTCCGCAGCCACGGCATGGTGCGCGATCCGGCGCGCTTCGAAATCCGCGAACAGGGGTTTGGGTCCGATGGCGAGCCCAATCCCTGGTACTACGAAATGCCCGAACCGGGATTCAATTACCGCGCCAGCGACATCCAATGCGCGCTAGGCGAAAGCCAACTCGCCAAGCTCGGCCGATTCGCCGCCGAACGCCGCCGCATCGTCGATTGGTACGCGGAAGCATTGGCGCCGCTCGCGCCCGTGGTCCGGCCGCTGCCGCGCGTGGCATGGAGCGAGCCCTCGTGGCACTTGTGCGTCGTCCTGATCGATTTTCGCGCCGCCGGCACGACGCGGGGTAAGGTCATGCGCGCGCTGGCGGGGAAAGGCGTCGGCTCCCAGGTTCATTATCTCCCGGTCCATCGCCAGCCCTATTACCGGCGCCTCTACGGCGACCTGGCGCTGCCCGGGGCCGACGCCTATTACGAGCGCACGCTCTCGCTGCCGCTCTATGTCGGGCTGACGCGGGCCGATGTCGCGCGCGTGGTCGCGGCGCTCGCCGGCGCCCTGGGATTGAAATCGTGACCACGGCGATCATCGTGCAGGCGCGCATGGGCTCGACCCGCCTCTGCGGCAAGGTTCTGATGGATGTCGGCGGCAAGACCGTGCTCGATCACGTGATGACCAGGTGCCGGGCCGTCGCCGGCGGGGACGTGGTGTGTTGCGCGATTCCCGACACCGCCGACAGCGATCCGGTCGCCGCCGAGGCTCGCCGCTTGGGCATCGCGGTTTTTCGCGGCTCCGAATCCGACGTCCTCGACCGCTACTGGCGGGCCGCGCGCGCGCTCAAGGCCGACGTCGTCATGCGCATCACCTCCGACTGCCCCCTGATCGATCCCGCGGTGGCGGCCGAAGTGCTCGGCTTGCGCGCCCGCGACGGCCTCGACTACACCTGCAACAACATGCCGCCGACCTGGCCGCACGGGCTCGACTGCGAGGCGATGACGTTCGCCTGGCTCGATCGCGCCGCGCGCGAAGCGAGCAAGCCCCATGACCGCGAGCACGTAACGCCCTTCATCCGCGCGCATCCCGATTCGCGCAAGGCGAACCTACCGTGCCCGATCGCGGGCGTGGCCAAGCATCGCTGGACCCTCGACACGCCGGCCGATCTTGCCTTCATGCGTGCGTTGTTTCCCCGGTTGCCGGCGGGACCGGCGGGCCACAACTGGCGCGCGGCGCTGGCCCTGGTCGAGGCCGATCCCGCGCTCGCCCACGTGGACGAATCGCGCGCTTGACCGGTGCGTTGGCGGGCGCCCTGGATTACATTCAGAGCCTAGCCATGCCGCGCACCGTCGCCACCATTGAAGCCCGCATGACCTCGACCCGGCTTCCCGGCAAGGTGCTGAAGGAGGTTCTCGGCAAGCCGATGCTCGAACTGATGATCGAGCGGCTCCGGCGCGTGCCTTCCCTCGACGGGATTGTGGTGGCGACGACGACCAACGCCACCGACGACCCGGTTGAGGCGCTGGCGCGCCGCCTCGGCGTCGGGGTTTGGCGCGGCAGCGAAGACGACGTGCTGCGACGGGTGCTCGACGCGGCCGTCCATCACAAGATCGACGTGATCGTCGAAACGACCGGCGATTGCCCGTTGATCGACCCGGCGCTGGTGGAGGACTGCATCCGGACGTATCGATCGGCCAAGGTCGATTACGTGTCCAACGTCCTGGAGCGGAGCTATCCGATCGGCATGGATACCCAGGTGTTCGCAACCTCGGTGCTCGCCGACGTGGCGCGCCGCACCGACGACGCCGGCGACCACGAGCACGTCAGTCTCTACATCTACCGCCACCCCGAAATCTATTCGTTGCGCAACGTGCCGGCGCCGGCCGCGCTTAGGCGTCCCGATCTGGCGCTGACGCTGGATACGCCCGAGGATTATCGCCTGATCGGCGCGATCTTCGCGGAGTTGTATCCGAAGAATCCCGTCTTTACGCTCGCCGACGTGCTGGCGCTGCTCGACCGCCGGCCCGACATCGCCGAAATGAATGCCCATGTCCGCCGCAAGAAAGTCTAAAACGCTCTCGGTATTGATCGTCGGCTGCGGCGCCATCGCCGGCGGCTACGATGAACGGCGTCCGACGAGGGCAAAAAGCGCGGGCGTTTTCACCCACGCCGGGGCCTACCGCGCGCATAAGGGGTACCATTTGGCGGCATGCGTCGAGCCGGATGCGAAACGGCGCAAGGCGTTCATGGCCCGCTGGGGGGTCAAGCAGGGGTTCGCAAGTCTCGGCGAATGTCTCGAATCCGGCGCCGCGTTCGATGTCGCCAGCATTTGCGTGCCGACGCCCGCGCATGCCGCCCAGCTTGAGGCGCTGCTCGCGTTTCCGGTGCGCGCGGTGTTCGCGGAAAAGCCGTTGACCGGCGCACCCGCAGATTCGCGCCGGATCGTCGCGGCTTACGCCAAGGCCGGCCGGCCGCTCGCGGTCAATTATTTCCGCCGCTTCGATCCCGTCCTGCGGGCGCTCAAGCGCGAAATCGCCGCCGGCGCCTGGGGCCGGGTCCACGGCGCGGTCGGCTACTACGGCAAGGGCCTTCTCAACTGCGGCAGCCATCTGATCGACTTGCTCGCCTATCTCTGGGGGCCGCTCGCGCCGCGCGCGGTATCGGGACGGCTCGACGATCACCTGCCGAACGATCCGTCGCTGGACGCGGTGCTCGAAGGTCCGGACGGCGGCCTTTTTCATCTGGTCGCAACCGATTCCCGTGCGTTCTTCGATTTCGAGCTGCAAATCACCACCGACAAAGGCCGCCTCGCCATCGAGGAACAGGGCCAGCGCCTGCGAGTGCGCCGCGTGCAATCGAGCCCGCTGTTCGCCGGCTATCGCGTGTTGGTTTCGGAACGACGCCGCCCGACCGGGTTCGGCCGGGCGCTGGTCGAGGGCGTCGATAACCTGCATCGATGCGTCACCCGGGGCGAGGCGCTGCTCAGCGATGGCACCAACGCGCTCGCGGCCGAAGAAATCTGCGCCGCGCTGCTGGCGATGGACGGCGGCGCTCAAGGAGGAAGACCATGAGCCGACTGGCCCTGCTCGGCGGCGATCCGGTGCGCCGCGAGCCCTTTCCCGCCTATAACTTCGTCGGGCGCGAGGAAATCGCCGCGGTGACCCGCGTGCTGGAGAGCGGAAACCTCTCGCAATATCTCGGCACCTGGCACGACGATTTCTGGGGCGGGCCGGAAGTGCGCGCCTTCGAAGCCGAATGGGCGCTCGCCTTCAAGGCCAAGCACGCGATTTCGGTCAATTCCGCCACCAGCGGCCTCTATGCCGCCGCCGGCGCCGCCGGCGTCGGCCCGGGCGACGAGGTGATCGTGTCGCCCTACACCATGATGGCCTCGGCGACTGCGGCGCTGATCTTCAACGCGGTGCCGGTGTTCGCCGACATCGACCCGCAAACCTTTTGCCTGACCGCCGACACCATTCGCGCCCGCCTGACGCCGCGCACCAAGGCGGTGATCGTGGTCCACATCTTTGGCGGCCCCGCCGACATGGATCCGATCATGGCGCTCGCGCGCGAGCGCCATTTGACGGTGATCGAAGACTGCGCCCAGATTCCGTTCGGCGCCTACAAGGGCCGTCCGCCCGGCACTCTCGGCCACATGGGGGTTTTCAGCCTCAACTACCACAAGCACATCCACACCGGCGAAGGCGGAGTGGTGGTCACCAACGACGATCGATTGGCCGAACGCGTGGCCCTGATCCGCAACCACGGCGAAGCGGTGGTCGGCAAGAAGCAGGGCCACGACGACCTCGTCAACATGGTCGGATTCAATTTCCGGCTCGGCGAAATGGAAGCGGCGGTCGGCCGCTGCCAGCTCGCCAAAGGGCCCGAACTGGTGGCCAAGCGCCGGGCGCTGGTTGCCGCGCTCGAAAAAAAACTCGCCGGGATTCCCGGCCTCGCCCCGGCCCCGGTCCGCCCCGGCGATACCCACGTCTATTACGTTCATCCGCTGTTGTTCGACGCCAACCGTGCCGGCGTTTCGCGCGATTTGTTCGTGCGCGCGGTCAAGGCGGAGTTGCCGCCGACGCGCCTGCGCGAGCAGCACGGGCCGCTGGTCGGCGCGGGCTACCTGCGTCCGCTCTATCTCGAGCCCATGTACCAGAAGAAGATCGCCTACGGCTCGGTCCAATGCCCGTTCCGTTGTCCCCATTACCAGGGCGAGGCCGATTACCGCCCGGGCCTCTGCCCGAACGCGGAACGCGCGCATACCGAAACCCTGATTACCCATGAACTCATGCGCCCGCCGATGACCGAACGCGATCTCGACGACGTCGCCGCCGCTTTTCACAAGGTGGCGGAAAACGTGTCGACGCTGAGCAATTTCGCCGCCAAGGGGACCTGAGCCGGTGGCCTTAATCGCGCTCGCGGCGCACGATCCGGGCGGAGCGGGGGTTCTCGCCGCCGCGGCGCCCGGGTTGCGCGATCGCGGCCACGGGCTGCTGTGGCTGCCGGCGGGGCCGGCGGCGAAGCTTTGGCGCGAGGCGGGCGAATACGTACCCGAAGCTATGACCGCGTCGGCCGCGATCGCGGCGATTACGCGCGAGCAGCCGGCGCTGCTGCTGACGGGGACCAGCTTTCACGACGGATACGAGCGCGCCCTGTGGGCGGCCGCGCGCAAGCTCGGGATTCCGTCGTTCGCGGCGCTCGACTCCTGGACCAACATCGAAAAGCGTTTCCGCTCGGCGGACGGCTCGCTCGAACAGCCATCGGCGCTCGGCGTAACGGACGAACGTACCCGCGCGCAAATTGCCGCCGAAGGGTGGTGCACGGCGCGCGTGTTGGTGGTCGGCCAGCCGCATCTCGCCGGGCGGGTCGACCGGCTGCGGCGGCGACGCAAGAACCGTCCGGGCGGCGCGCCGAAGCGGATCGTGTTCTTCTCCGAGCCGATCGAGGAGGATTACGGGCCGATTGCGCGCGGATTCACCCAGTTCGAGGTGGCGACGCTCGCCGCCGAAGCGCTGGCCGGAGCGGCGTCGGTGACGGTGGAGGTGAAACCACATCCGCGCGAGACGGAGGCACGCTGGCGCGATTGGTTGGCGCGCGCGCCGAACGCGCGCCTGGCGACGGAGGACACCGAGGCCCTGCTCGCGGCGGCCGACGGGGTTCTCGGCATGACCACCATGGCGCTGGTCGAGGCCGCGTTGGCGGGAATTCCGACGCTGTCGTTGCAGCCGGACCGGCCGGGGATTCTCGTCCCGATTTTGGAGGATGTGGTTTCCGTCGTCTCGCGCCGGGCAGAAGCCGCGGATGCCGTCCGGTCGTGGTTGTCTGGCGTTGATCGTGCGGTTCAGGCCCCGACGGCAAGGGATTTGCTCGACGATCCGGCGCGATTAGCGACGACCGTGGAGGAAATCCTGCGCGAGCGCGCTTGACAGGCGGGTCCCGAATCCCCAGGGTTCCGCCTCCGCACGGCAGGAATCGATGAAAGACGATTTTCCCGATCTCAGCGCCATCGAGGAGCAGGCCTTGGTCTTGTCTCAGGCCGCGATCGGCCTCGACCAGGCGCGGGCGGGTACGCGCGATCCGGTCGTTTTGGCGAAGGCGCTCGAGGCGAACGTCGAGGTCTGGGTGGCGATTCGCACGCTGGTGGAAGATCCCGCCTCCACCATTCTACCGAATATCCGCGAAAATCTCTTGCGGTTGTCCATGTTCGTCGCCAGCACGACGTTCATGCACGGCATCGATATTCCCGATTCGACGCTCAACACCCTCATCAACATCAATTTGCAGATTTCCGAAGGCCTGCTCGAAGGCGCCAAGCGCCGGGCCTAGGTCGGAGCGGCCGGGGGCGCGAGCGGCACGCGCCATTCGATCCACAGCGCGATCCGATCGGTAAATCCTTTTTTAAAAAATCCGATCTGTGTTTCCTTGTCGGAGCCCTCGCCGCGCGGGACGATTTCGCCCAGGTCAAAACGCGTCATGCCGCGCGCCCCAGCGCGCGCCATGGCGTCGAACACGGGCCAATGGCCGAGCG
Source organism: Rhodospirillales bacterium (assembly GCA_016872535.1). Classification (NCBI taxonomy): domain Bacteria; kingdom Pseudomonadati; phylum Pseudomonadota; class Alphaproteobacteria; order Rhodospirillales; species Rhodospirillales bacterium. The sequence continues at coordinate 36,258 of VGZQ01000012.1, forward strand.
GCTTTTCAAACCGCTCGCGATCGTAGACGCCAGAGGCGTAGTAGACGGTCGTGCCCGCAAACGCGGTGAGCGTTCCGGCGACCAAGTTGCCGTCGTCGAGATGGCCGAGGGACAATTCGGCCCGGCCGCGCGCGATCTCCTCCCAGATCACGTTCCAGTAACTTTCGCCGCGCGCGCCCGCGCCGGCGACGCGCGTATGGAAGGCGGGATAGGAATCGAACGCGGCGCGATCGGGATTGTCCCGGTTGACGTAGGTCATGATCAACTGCTTGCGCCCCCAGTTGATCAGCGAACGATAACTGTCGCGCACGCCCCGGCGTATGGCGTCTTCGCCGCCGGCGAGGTCGACCACCGCATGCATTTTGGCGATGGGCTTGGCCAGGCGTCCGATGCAGGCCATATCGAGCGGGCCGAGGCTGGAGGCCGCGCCGCCGCGCAACCGGACACGGGTTGCGCCGTCGGCGGCGCCGATCCGGTCGAGGTGCGCCAGCGCCGCCGCGAGCGCCCTGCTCGCCGCGGCCGCATCGAGATCGCGACGCAGTGCGATCACCGCCGGCAAGCCGAACATCGAGATTTCGCCGTCCTGCACGGTCGCGGCCACGGCCGCAACCGGCCCCGTTTCGTGGGCAACGACGAAGGATCGGTCCGGATGGCGGCCGGGATTGATGGTCCGGTAAAGGCGACGCGTGAATTCGCCGAACAAGGGGTGTTCGTCGAGATCCGGAAAGTGGGCGCGGTCGATCGCTTCGAAGGCTTTGGCCGCCGTCGTGGGCCCGCCGTCGGAATCGACGATATGGAAATTCGGTTTGCTCAAGGTTCTTAACCACCGCCGGCGTCAATATAACATGCGAAATTACGCGTGGGTGGGCGAACCTCCCGCCCATGACGTTGTGTTTTGCGCTCGAATCTGAAAGGATCGTACCCGCCCGGGTCGGCGTCGGTCCGGTCTATTTTTGGAATGGGATATAACCCGTGCCGCTGCTGATCGACATAAAGCCCGGCGACAAGGTTATCATCAACGGCGCGGTGATCGAGAACGCAGGCAACAGCACCAAGCTGTTCGTCCACAACCAGGCTGCGATCCTGCGCGGCAAGGAAGTCCTGTCGGAAGAAGATTGCGGCACGCCGGCGGCGCGCGCTTATTTCGCTTTGCAGTGCGCCTACATCTTCGCCGACAAGAACGCGGAATATTTGGCGAAGTTCGAGAAGCTGCTCGACGATTATCTCACTGCATGTCCGAGCGGAAAACCGATCGGCGAACAAATTCGCAGGGAAATCAAGGACGAAAAGCTTTACCGTGCCCTCAAGGCGGCGCAAAAACTGATCGCCCACGAAAGCGAAATTCTCAAATCGATGCAGCGAAAAGTGACGGAAATCGCGGAATCGCTTCCCGAGGAAAAGCCTTCTTCCGCCGAAACGGCGCCCGCCGAGACGCCTACGCCTCGGCGTTGAAGGAACTCGGCGTCGGCGGCGTCGCACTTTCCGCTTTGCCGGCCGCTTTGCCTTCATCCTTGCCGGCGGAGGGCGCGGCTTTGGCTTTCGCCGCTTCCTCGGCTTGAATCCGGGCTTGAAGAGATTCGAGTAGCCCAGTTGCGATGTTGCGGTTGATTTCGATCAGGATCGCAATCTTCTCGGCGGTCGGTTCGGCCATCGCCTGCACCGTGTGGGTATCGACGAAGTTGCACAGGCTCAGCATGTTTTGGCGGATTTCGACCGGGACCGGACTCTCATCCGCGCTCAGTTCCGACTGAAAGATGGTCCACAGGCGCCAATTCAAGCGCAGGGCATCGCGCACGGCCTTGCGCACGTCGGGGGATTCAAGCGGGCCGCTTTCAATGGCGACGGCCAAGCGCCGCGCCGCCTCGACCAGCGCCCAGGCTTCGGTGTAGGTGGGCGAGCCCGGAGCGGGAACGCGGGAATAGTTCCCGCCACTCTGAGGGTATCCTTTGACTTGCGGGGGCATCTTCGCTCCTGGGTAATTCCGATGATGAACGACTTCTGTCGCCGCGAGCGGGACGGCTTCTAAACCGCTCGGCCGGCTCGGATTGTGATCGTTGGCGTACCCCTCGTGAGCGGGTACGACCTTAGCTCTTCTTTGTTCGGATCGCAACATGGGGAAATCCCTTACGGACCCTCAGTAGCCGGAGGGCCGGTGTATTTCGCCGCTCAGAGGAAATTGACGAGCGTCAGTTCGCGTATCCGCGCGAGCGCTTGATAAGACGCTTCCAGGGTACGGGCGTCGTCGAGGATATTCATCATAACTTCGATGCGGTCGATGTTCTCGATTTTGTTCATCCGCGTCTCCAGGAAGCCTCGGAACGAGACATGGACCTCGTTGGTTTCCTTGAGGAGGACTTGCTTGTAGCCGATGCGTTGCGTAACCGCCTCGATGCTGCCGATCTCCTCGGTGCCGAACGGCGGCGTGCCGGTAACCGTGACGGAAAGGCTGCTGCGCACCAGATACAAGGCTTGGTTGACGCGGCTGGTATTTTGATCGAGTCCGCCTTCGCTGTTGAAGGCGCCTTGGGCGATCAGCCCCATGGCGCGAAACGCCTTTTCGAAAGCGGGATCGGCGGCGGTCAAATCCCAATCCATCTCGCGCTGCGTACTCGGGCGGTGCGACAGGTTGATGGCGTCGCCGCGGTAATAGGGTGTGGCGGCGATGGTGCCGGGTGCGGTCATGACCAGGAAATTGATGATGTCGGTGGCGTCGGTCACGGTCGCCGCCGGCAGATCCTCCTTGATGGTAAGGGTTCTGCCGTCGCTGGAAACGGAATCGATCGTATAGGTGTCGTTGTCGCCGTTGGTGCTGGAACTGCCGGTCAGCTTGACCTGCATGCCGGCTTTCAGGCTGCTGAAGGCGCCGGCGACGGTCGAGGCGATGGTGTCCTTGGTCGGTGCGGTGTTGTTGGTGAAGGTGATGGTGTTCGCGGCCGCGGCGAACTGGAAATAGGCCGATGGGCCGAACACGATGGTGGCGGCGTTGTCGGTCGTATTGGTGGTCGCGGCTATGTTTTCGGCGACGGTGATGACGTCGCCAGCGACGCTGACCACCGTGTAGGTGCCGTCGGTGGCGCCGGTACCGGTGATCTTGAACGTCGTTCCGGCCGTGGGCGCGGGTGAAAGGCCGGCGACCGTGCCCGCGGGCAAGGTAATGGTGTCCGTGCCGGCGGCGCCCACGTCGGTGAAGGTGATGGTGCCACCCGCCGTGTTCTGGAAAACCGTCGAGGCCCCTTCGTCGGTCAGCTTCTTCTGGACGATGGTGATAACGCTGCTCGAATTCGAGGACACCGTGTAGGTGCCGTTGTTGTTCGCCGAATTGGCAACGGTGATGGCCGAGCCGGCGGGTATGGCCGCCAGATCGCTGCCGCTGTAGGTGATGGTGCCGTTGGCCCGGTTGAAGGTAGCGGTGGTATTGAGCGTTATCGTCGCGTTGGATTGGTTGGGATTCGGATAGGTGACGGAGATGGGCACCGACGTCTCGTCGGTCAGCATCTCGGTCACGATATCGATGGTGGTGCCGCCGCCGCCCACGGCCTTGACCGTATAGGTGCCGTTGTTGCTCGCGGTTCCGGAGATGGTAATGGTGCTGCCGACGGCGACGTTGGCAAATTGCGCCGTGGCCGAGGTAATCCGTCCAAGCGGCGGCGAGGCGCCGTTGTCGCGCCGGAAGGTGAGCCAGTTGGTGACGTTGTTGCCGTCCTTGGCCAGGGAAAAGTTTTCAAGCTGGGCACTGCGGGTGGTCGGGTAGGTGACGGTGGAGCCGTTGAAGGTCGCCTGGAACGCGGCCAGGTTTGAATACGGCAGTTCGACCGGCTGGCGGTCGACCCGGCCTCCGGCGAAAATGAACCGGCCGTCGGCCTCGGTGTTGAGGTACGTCGACAGATTGGCCATCGCGCGGAAGGCGGCGTTCTGCAGATGATCGGCGGCGACGCGATCCTTGACCGCGGACGACTGGAAACGCAGCAATTCGCCTTCGAAATCTTTGATGGTCGATTGAATCGCCTCCAGCGCGGAAGATGCGATGTCGAGCCGCGTTTGAACGGCTTCGTTATTGGTAACGAATTGGCGGAGAGCGGCAACGGAGTTCTCGAAGGTGACCAGGCGCTGCGAATCGGCGGCGATGCCGCTGTAGGTCTGGGACACCTTTTCGGTCGACAGTCGAATTTGTTCGTTCTGAAGGCGTCGATTGACGTCGAATAGGTGATTGATGAGAACGTTATTGGTGGCGAGTGTGGCGATGCGGGCCATGAAGCTCTCCGTCAGGTGACGATGTTGTTGAGCGCTTCGAACATGCGCTGGATCACGTTGACGACGCGCGCTGCCGCCGAATAGGACTGCTGGTAGAGGAGCAGCGAGGACATCTCCTCGTCGAGGTTGACGCCGCGCTCGTTATCCGACTTTGTCTTGAGGGACTCGAACAAGGATTTGCTCATTTCGGCGTCGGCGGTGTTGTTGTCGGCGCGATTGGCATTTTCGGACAGAATTTGCGCGGCGTAGCCCGTAAAATTGACGGTAATTCCGCCAAGATGGCCGGTGGTCTTGAAGGTTGTGTTGGCGTTCAGGGCCTGGGCGAGCTGCAGGGCCGAGGTATCGTCGCCGGCGCTGGCGTAATAGAGGCCGGAGGCGCCAAGGTTGGAATCCCACTGGACGGTCCCGCGCGATATCAGGGACGGTGTCAGAACGATGTCGGAACGGACGGCCAGGGCCGATGCGGTGCGGATGTCGGCAATGTGCATGTTCAAAGTACTTAAGAGCGTGCCGGCCGTTTGGGTGAGCGTAAAGCTGCTGCCGTTTTCGTGCGTGATTCGCAGCCGGTAGCCGGCGCCGTCCGGCACCAACGCGGCGTCGAGCTTGGGAACGTTATTGTTGATCAGGTCGGCGATGCCTTGCAGGCTGGTGCCGGCGGGAATCGCAAGCGGGCTGCCGGTCAGCGCGCCGGTCGAGTCGCGGAACACCAGTGTCGCGGCACCCGAAGAAAATGTGCCGGTGATGACGTCCGATTCATGGACGTTATCGGCGAGATTGTCGACGAAGAAGTCGTTAAGCCCGAAGAAATTGGAAAATCCAAAAACCGTCTGATCCACGGTTCCGTCGAAGTTGGCGTCGAACCCGATTTCGGCGTCCTGGTGGGTGCTGCCGTTGGCGGTCGCGGTTTGGTCCCGGAACGCGAGGCTGAGGGACGGCTGGTTGAGCTCGATCGCCAATTTGCCGCTCGAATTGACCGCCACCGTCGCGGTCGACGCCCCGTTGTCGCGCAGCCAGTCCTGCAGTTTCGTCGCGACGTTGTTGATCGTCCAGGGGCCGCGGCTGGCCTGCGCGCCAAGACTGGCGGTCACGCTGGTCATGATGGTGTTGAGCGTCGAGACCTGGCTTTGATTGCCGCTCGAATCGAACAGCACGATGGTCACGTCGTCGACCGAGCCGGTCGGATCAAGCCGGATCGTTTGCGACCCCGGTTCGATGAAAGTCCGCGTGCCGGTCATGGTCTGCATGCCGGGGAAGGGCATGCCCCGGTTGTGCACCTGATTGACCACGTCGCGGATCATCGCGGCGAAGTGATCCAGCTCGCTTTGCAGTTTCGGCAGAACCTGATCGCGCGCATCAATCAAGCCTTTCAGCTTGCCGCCCTGGATGGAATTGGTCAGGTCGTTGCCGGCGACCTTGTCGCCGATGTAGAGGCCGTCGATCTGGCCGCCGGCATGGCTGAGCGTTTCCGACATGGTTGAGGCGACGTCGTGCGACAGCACTCCGGGAATCTTGTCGACCAGCGTACGCCCGTTGGTGGTGTAGATAACGGCATCGCCGTCCGAGCGGAAGAAGTAGCGAATGTCGATGATCGACGCGAGTTCGTCGATCGCCTGATCGCGCTGGTCCTTGAAATCGGATACGTCGCGCCCGGTGGAGGAGTTGGCAATCAGGGAATCGTTGAGGTCGCTGATCCGGGTGATCAGTCCGTTGATCCGGTCCTTGTGCTCGCCGATGGCGATGTCGGCCTGCAGGCGCAAATCCTGGATCGTGGCGGTCATGGACTTGAGTGAATCGGTCAACTGCTGGCCCCAGCGCACCAGGTTGCTCTGTTCGATCAAGCGGTTGGGCGAAACCACCAGCAATTCGGCGGCATCCACGAACTTCTGGGTGATATGGGCGAGCGAATTGTTGTTGCCGGGCGCGCCGAACGCATCCTGCAGGCGCTCGAATATCGCGATCTGGCTGTCGAATCGCCGGAACAGGCTGCTTTCCCGGCGCATGGCGCGCAGCAGGCCCTCGTCCACCCGGCGGCCGATATCGGCGATCTGGACACCCGCGCCGGCGCCGCCGACCACGCGCGTTTCCAGATTCACGATCTTGCGCGAATACGCCGGCGTGTTGACGTTGGCGATGTTGTTGGCGACGGTATTCAGCGCGGCTTGGCTGGTGAGCAAGCCGCTCTGGACCGTTCGCAGCGCGAGGGTAATATCGCCGGCCATGTCGATCCGCCTTCCGTCGCGGAATTTTTACAACGACCGATCGAGGGTGATCGGCAGACTTTTCGGAGCTCCGCGCGCGCCGGCCGCCGCCGCGGCTTTTCGGCCGCGAACGCCGTAAATCGCCGGTCCCGGCGCGCTCGATTTGACCGCTTCGGCGATGAGATCGACGACGCGACGATTGGCTTCGATGGCGATCTTGAGCAACCGCGCGTTGCGCTCAATCAGATCCCGCACCCGCGCGCCGATTTCGCGCAAGCGCCCGCCGAGATCCGGGTCGGCTTCGGCCATGGCGGCAGGGTCGTCGCCGAGAGTTTCCATGCGCGATTCGTAAGCGCGCCCCAGGCGCGTCTTTTCCTCGAGCAGGGCCGGGAGGCTGCCGCGCTCGTAACGGGTCAGCGCCGCGTTTTCCTGCTCGAGCACGTCCGCCAGTTGCCCGGAGATCGCGATCAGTTCGGAGAGGCGTTTGTTGATATCCATAAGGATTCTCCTGGAGATTGCTTCTGACGAGTCGCCGTTCAACGCGATTCCTGGGCCTTGAGAATTTCGCGGTAAACCATGTCGGCGATTCCAATTCCGCCCGAGCGCGCGACGGCTTTGCCGTACTGCTCGACCTGGAATCCGCGCCAGATCTCTTCGCCCGGTCCGCCCGAGAACGGCTCCGCCGGATCCACCTCGCGGAACATCGGTTGCAGCATCTGGGCGATGAAGAACGATTCGAAATCACGCGCGACTTTTTTGGCCTGCTCCTCGCTCGCCTTCTTGCCGAGCGACGGCGCAACCGGCTTGTTAACGAAAAGCTGTTCGGCCTGGAAGGTGACGGCGTTCTCAAGGCTCATCACAGCACTCCCATATCGGCTTGCATGGCGCCGGCCGCCTTGATCGCCTGCAGTATGGTGATCAGGTCGCGCGGGCCGATGCCCAGCGCGTTGAGACCGTTGACCAGTTCCTGCAACGTCACGCCTTGATTGAGCACCGCGAGTTGGCGCTCGGCGCCTTCCTCGACCTGGATATCGGTGCGCTGCACCGTCGTGGTGGTGCCGACTTGCGCGAAGGGACCCGGCTGGGATACTTGCGGCGCCTCGGTAATGCGGATGGTGAGCGAGCCTTGCGCGATCGCGACCGTGGAGATACGCACGTTTTCGCCCATGACGATGGTCCCGGTCGCCTCGTCGATGAGGATGCGGGCGACCTGGTCGGGTTCGACGCGCAACTGTTCGATGTCGGTCAGCAGGTTGACGACATTGCCGATATAATTTTCCGGAACCAGAAGATGGATGGTGGTCGGGTCGCTCGGCCGCGCCGCGTCCGTGCCGAGAAACGCGTTGATCGCCTGGGCGACGCGCCGCGCGGTGGTCAGGTCCGGATTGCGCAGCCCGAGTTTCACGCGGCTCAGATTGGCGAGCTTGAAGGCGATTTCGCGTTCGACGATGGCGCCGTTGGCGATCCGCCCCGAGGTCGGCACGCCCTTGGTCACGGTTTCGGCTTGGCCGCTGGCGGCAAAGCCGCCGACGGTGAGCGTGCCCTGGGCGACGGCGTAGACTTCGCCGTCGGCGCCGAGCAGCGGCGTCACCAGCAGCGTGCCGCCGAGCAGGCTTTTGGAATCGCCGAGCGCGCTGACGCGCACGTCGAGACGGGCGCCTTGACGCGCGAACGGCGGCAGCTTCGCGGTCACCATCACCGCGGCGACGTTTTTCGAATCGAGTCCAGCGTCGGTCGGCTTGACGCCGAGCCGGTTGAGCATCGATTGCAGGCTCTGCTTGGTGAAATGGCCGGTCTTGAGCGAATCACCGGTGTTGTTGAGGCCGACGACGAGGCCGTAGCCGACCAGCTGGTTTTCGCGCACCCCTTCGAAATCGACGATGTCCTTGATCCGCGACGACGCGGACGCCGGTCCGGAACCGAGGATCGGAGCGAACGCCAGGACGAACGCGACAAGACCTAGGGTGAAGCGGCGGATCATGGATGGGCTCCTGCGGTCGTATCCCTGCCAATTTCGTGCCAGTGTCCGGATTAATGTAACTAGTTGGAATAAAAACATTTTTTGTCGCTTCATGGGATCATTTTTCGATCTGACGCTGGCCATTTTCAACCTCCCGGCAATTTTTACCGGTCCACCCCGCGCCCAGCCTAGGCCCGGACCAAGTCGCGTATCGTCACGGTCAACTCGTCGTTGGTGCGAAACGCAAGCGCATTGGCGTTGTAGACCGCCTGGGTTTGGATCATGCGCGAGAACTCGTCGGCAATTTCGACGTTGGACGACTCGACCGCGCCGGCGGCGAACAGGGCCTTGCCGTTGGTGTTGGGATCCTCGATGCGCGGGGTGCCGGACGCTTCGTTTTCCTCGAACACCATGCCGTTGCGCATGGTCAGGTTGTTGGGGCTGGTGAAGTAGGCAAGCGGAAGCTTATAGAGGCGGCGGCTGTTGCCGTTGCTGAAAGTGCCGACAAGGAATCCGTCCTGGTCCCAGGATATTCCGCCCAGGTTCGATTTTTCGAACCCGTCCGAATTCTGGCTAAGGGCCGTAAAGCCGGTGTCGAATTGGGTCGTGGTCGACAGGTCGAGGGTGAAACTACCCGTGGTTCCGCCGTTGAAGGTGAGGGAATAGGAGATAGGAGACGTCGGGGACGATAACGCGCCCTTCCCGGAAAAAGTCAGGGTAGTCGACGCAGTTGTGGTCGTGTTGGTGACGTTGGCGGTGGTGGTTGTCCGGCTGGCGGTGTTGGCGGCGCCACCGCCGATGTTGGTTGCGGATTGAGTGCGTGTGAACGGCGTGTTGACGGCATCGGCGGTCAAGCGAATGACGCCAGCGCCATTGGCCGACGCGGTGACGGGCAGGGCGGCGTCGGCGTTGATCGAGGCAATCAGGGCATCGCGGACGGCGTTGATGCCGGATTCGGATCCGGTCAAGGTGTAAGTGAAAACCGTGCCGTTGACGGTGATCGAATAGGAGTCTCCGGCTTCGATGGTGCCGGCAATGGTGACGTCATCCACTTGCGCCACGCCGGGGGCGGCAGCGGTGATATTAACGCCGTTGGCTGTATTGTCGGCGGTGCTGGTGACGTTGGTGGCGCTGACAGAAGCCGTAAAAGCAGTACCGGCGGTCTTGGCGGTCAACGTCAGCACGCCGGTCCCGCCAGCCGCTGCGGTGACGGTGGAGTTGGTATTGGCGTTGATCTGGCTCACCAGGGCGTCGCGCGCAGTATCGATGGTCGTGGTCGCGCCGGAGCGGGTATAGGTGTAGGTCGTACCGCCGACCGTCACGGAATAGGAATCGCCGGGTTCGACGGCGCCGGCGAGCGTAATGGTGTCGACCTGCGCGGTCGGCGTTCGGCTATGGGTGGCGGACACCTGCCACGTATTCTCGTCGCTGCGGGTGAAATTAAGCCGAACCGGCTGACGGTTGCCGGCGGAATCGATCACCGAAATCGAATAGCTGTGATAGCCATTCGGGATGGAGCCGGAATCGGCGTTGGATACGGCGGTGGCGTGCGCGGCGGCGGCGGTCACATTGGCGGTGACGGTTGCGGGCGTGGCCGTGTTGTCGGCGGTGGCGCCGCCGTTGGTCGCGCTTGCCGTGGCGGTGAACGCGGTGCCGATGGTTTTGGCCGAGAGCTGAACCACTCCGGTGCCGCCGATGCTGGCGGTGACGGGGGCGCCGGCCGCGGCGTTGATCTGCGAAATCAGGTTGTCGCGCACGGCGTTGATGTTCGCCTCGCCGCCGGTGGTGGTGTAGGAATATGTCGCACCCCCGACCGTTATCGAATACACGTCGCCCGCCTCGATGGTGCCGGCAAAGGTAACGGTATCGACCCGCCGGGTCCCCGGTATCAACGTCGTCGAGGCCGGCAGGTTGACTCCCAAATCGACCTTGGTGGTAGCGGTGAACGTGTTGGCGAAATTGTCCGCGTCGACGCGCAGCGCCTGCACCGCGCCCGAGGTGGGGAACACCCCGGTTGTCGCGTTGGGCGCCCAACCCATCAGGTAATAGCCGTTCTTGTCGACCAGATAACCGGGAGTTGTGGTGGTCGTGCCGCTGGTGACGGGCGCTCCCACTTTTATTTCGAACGAACCGTCGCGGGTATAGAAAGTCTCGCCACCCGTAATCGCGGTGCTGACCACGAAGAACCCATCGCCGACAATGGCGAGATCGAGGTCACGGGTGGTGGTGAGCACGACCCCTTGGTTATCGATCATTTGCACGTCGATCGGGCGGGATCCGCCAAGATCGCTTTGGTTCCGCAGGGATTCGCTCAAGACCGTCTGGAAGCGCGTTTCGGTGCGCTTGTAGCCGCCGGTGGTAGCGTTGGCGATATTCTGGCTGATGGTGCCGAGACTCTGGGCCTGGCTTTGCAGGCCGAGAATGCTGGGGGCGAATGCGCTGTAGACGGGCATGGCGATGGCTCCTGTGGATCGCGGCCGGCCACGGCGGAAGGGAGGACTCCCACGCCGCGGACGGTCTGATCCGGTTGGAATGAAGCAAACGGAATGCCAGCTTTTGACTTATCTAACCTATTGAAGTGGAACGACTTTGATCAGCCGCGCTTAAGCGCGGTCAACGGGCGTCGCACCGGGCTGGAATTTATTGCCTAGCGGGGAAAAACGAAGCTGCGCGCCGGATCGATGGTCAGTTCGACGTCGCTGCCCGGTACCGCCCGGAAGACGCCGGGTATGCGCGCGTCCATCCGCTCGCCGCCAGGCCCGGCGAAGCGGACGAAACTCGCCCGGCCGATGGGATGGATATCAAGCACCGTCAGCGGGATTGGCGACGGGATCACCGGGCGCTGCTCGGTTGCGGGCGGCACTGGCGCGCGCGGCATAAGGGCTTCGGGTCGTATTTGCACCTCGACCGGGGTTCCGTCCGCGATTCCGGAGGCGGCGAAGGAACCGATGAACGTATTCGCCCGTCCGTCGCGGACGACGGCCTCGATTCGGTTGAGCGGACCGAACAGCGACGCGACGAACGAATTGGCGGGGCGGAAATAAATATCGAGCGGCGTTCCCGCCTGGATGATGCGACCGTCGTTCATGACCAGCAGCCGGTCGGCCATGAACATCGCCTCTTCGGGGTCGTGGGTCACCATCAGGGTCGCGACGCCGGTTTCCTTGAGCAGACCGAGCGTATCGGCGCGAACCTGCACCCGGAGCGTCGCGTCGAGATTGGAAAACGGCTCGTCGAGCAGCATTACGCCCGGTTCGGGAGCCAGCGCGCGCAGCA
>VGZQ01000013.1 GCA_016872535.1 Rhodospirillales bacterium
CGGCGCTACCAAATCGAGGATCAGCTCGCCACCATCCACAGCCCGCAGGTTCAACTTCGCTCGGGCGGCTACATCGTCATCAACCAGACCGAGGCGCTGGTGTCGATCGACGTCAACTCGGGGCGCGCCACCCGCGAACGCCACATCGAGGAAACCGCGTTCCGCACCAACCTGGAGGCGGCCGACGAAATCGCGCGCCAGTTGCGGCTGCGCGACCTGGCCGGCCTGATCGTCATCGACTTCATCGACATGGAAAGCAGCCGCAATCAGAACCAGGTCGAGCGCCGCCTCAAGGAAGCGATGCGCCATGACCGCGCGCGCATCCAAATCGGGCGCATCAGCCACTTCGGCCTGCTCGAAATGTCGCGCCAACGGCTGCGCCCGAGCCTGATCGAGACCAGCTCGGTGCCCTGCCCCTATTGCGGCGGCACCGGCGTCAGGCGCGCGACCGACACGTCGGCGTTGGCGATCCTGCGCGCGATCGAGGACGAAGGCGCGCGCGGCCGCGCCGAGGAGATCGTCGTCCACGCCGCGACGCCGATCGTGCTGTTCATCCTCAACCACAAGCGCGCGGCGTTGAGCGAGCTGGAGCGGCGCTTCGCGTTCCGCGTCATGCTCGCCGCCGACGACACTCTGGTGCCGCCCGCCCACCGCATCGACCGCACCAAGGCGCGGAGCGGCCCGCCGGTGATCGTGGCGCCGGTCAGCGCGCCGATGCCGGAGCCCGAGGAGGGCGACGACATTCCGGTCGAAGAGGAGATCGCGCCGGCCGAGGGCGAGGCTGTCGCCGAGATCGAGACGCCCGTCGCCGACGACGCCGCTCGTTCGGGCGGCGACGGCCGCCGCCGGCGCCGCCGGCGCGGACGCCGAGGACGCGGCCAGGACCGCGCGGTCCCACCGACAGGCGGGCGAACCGAAGAATCCCCGCGCGCGTATGAGGATCGCGTGCACGCGCCGGAGCAGATAGCCGAAGACGCTACCTATCCCCTAGGCGCGCCGCAGCCCGATGCCCCGGTCGGCCCGGGCGAAGAACAACCGGCGCAACTCCAAGCCTCGGAATCCGAACCGGGCGCCGAGCGGCAACCGGACGAAGCCGAGAGCCGGGGCGGTTTCGAGACCGGCCCCGACGGCCAGCCGCACGAGGGCCGGCGGCGCCGGCGCCGGCGCGGACGGCGCGGCGGACGCAATCGCCATCGCCACGGCGAGACCGCCGATTTCGCCGGTCCGGCCGAACCGCGCCAAGCCGAAGGCCAGCCCGAGACCAAGCCGGAACGGCCCCGGCCCGAACGGTTCCAGGAGGGCGGCCCGCGCCGCGAATTCCGCGTGACCACGCCGGCGGAAGCCGGAATCGCGTTCCTCGACGGGCCGCGCTTCGGACGCTACGAGCCGGACACCGAGCGCGAGGAAGCCGAAACTCCGCCGCCGCGCGTCACGCCTTCGCACGTCGCGCCGGTGGACATGCGTTCGCATGACGAACCGACCGCACAGACAACACGGGCGCCGGAACCGTTCGTTTCGGAACCGCCCGCGCCGGAACCCAGGGCCGAAGCGCCCGCCCCGGCGACGCCCGAGGAAACGCCCGAGGAGCGGGAACGCCGTCTGCGCGCGAGCAAGACCGAGATTGTCGAGGTCGGCAAGACCGAGGGCGCGCCAGCCAAGCTCGGCTGGTGGCGTCGCGGCTGATAAGCCGCGCGGCGGCCGGAATCTATTCCCGCCAGCCGACGAGGTGGCGCGCCGCTTCAGCTATGTCTTCGAGGCGTTCGGATTTGGTGGGAAAGGCCTTGGTTATTCCTGTTCGGCTCAGGCTCGGACGCCGGCCTTTTCGAGGCGCTTTCGCGCGTTGGAGACTGTATTGCCGTCAAATCGATCCGCGTATCGGAGTACAAGGGCTTCGCCGGTAAGTTCCCACATTCCTTTTTCGACCAGCAAATTGAACCCCACGGTGGGTCCGGTCGCATTCGCCCAATCCACTAAGCACCTCAGAACTCCTTGTTCCTTGACTTTCCGGCGCGTATAGCCGGCCGGTTGAGTCCGTCCATGCTTTTCGGCCAAGAGCATCTCGTAGGCCGCGAGAGTTTCCCAAAAGGCTCGAACCAAAGAATCGTCAGGATCGTCGTGGGTCGCGCCCGTCACGGAACAAAACCGTCGGAACGCACGATTGTAAGCTTCGGCGTCGCCCTTTCGGAGAGCATTCGCCATCACTTGCTTGATCTGGATGGGATCGGCGAGTTTTTCGATAAATTCATGTGTCATATGCCGCGATTGCTCCTCACCCTCACAAAGAGGAAAAATCCGCACAGCGGGGATGAAGGCGCCGTCATCCTCATGCCGCGTCACGCACCGCCTTGAGCACGGCCGTGGGATCACGCTCGATCACGGCGAGCAGCACCCGAGCCGAGCCTTCGGGACGGCGGCGGCCCTGCTCCCAATTACGCAGGGTATCCAGGCTAACGCCGAAGCTCAGGGCAAAATCCTTTTGGGTCATGCCGAGTTTCCGGCGTGCCGCACGAACATCAACCTGAGGAACTTTGATGATGTGCGTGACGCTTCCCCGCTTGTCGCCTCGGGCGTAGGCCAGGGCCTGCTTCATACCCCGGAGAATACTGGATTCAGTTTTATTGAGCTTTTTCCGCTTCATTACTTTCGTTCCCTATATGCCCGAACCAGCAACGGTAGCAGTTTGCGGTACATGTTGCGGGCCGCCGCGCCTATGTTTTCCATCTCGCTCTTGGCGAAGCCGTTGATTAGGAACACCGGCAAATCTTCACCGCCGAAATAGTGGACCACCCGCACCCCGCCGCTCTTGCCTTTGCCCTTGGCGGCCCACCGAAGCTTTCGCAGGCCGCCGCTTCCCCGGAGAAGAATGCCGTCCGAAGGGTTGAGCGCGAGGTGAACGACGAGCGCCGTTCGCTCGTCCTCTGTCAGGTGGTGTTTCGCGAAGGTGACGAACTCGGGCAATTCGACAACGGTTCGCGGAACTTCCCCCATGACAAAATCCTAGCATCCCGGGCGATCCGACGCCACCACGAAAGTCGTCCATTGAACGATGGGGTTTTCCGGACGATTACCGACGCCAAGCGACGAGGCGCCGCGCCGCTTCGGCCATATCCGCGGTCGCGCCCGCGATCGAAAAACGCACAAAGCGATTGCCCCGCCCCGGATCGAAATCGAGTCCCGGCGTCGCGGCGACGCCGGTTTCCGCCAACATCCGCCGGCAGAATTCGGCGCTGTCGTTGGTGAGATCGCCGACGTCGGCGTAGAGATAGAACGCGCCGTCGGCGGGCGCGAATTTGTCGAACCCGGCCTTGGGCAGTTCGGCCAGCAGCAACCGGCGGTTTTCGGCGTAGCGCGCGACGTTGGCGTCGAGTTCGACCGCGCAGTCGAACGCGGCGATGCCCGCGATTTGCGACAGTGTCGGCGGCGAGATGTAGAGATTCTGCGTCAGGCATTCGACCGCGCGCGCGAGCGATTCCGGCACCACCATCCAGCCGAGCCGCCAGCCGGTCATCGAATAGTATTTCGAAAAACTGTTGATGACGATGGCTTCGGGGTCGAACGCGAGCGCCGTTTCGGCCGCCGGGCCGAAGACGATGCCGTGATAAATCTCGTCCGACACCAGCCGGATGCCGCGCACCCGGCAATGCGCCGCCAGCCGCTCCAGGTCGCCGCGCGGGATCATGCTGCCGGTCGGGTTGGCCGGGCTCGCCACGATCAGGCCGTCGAGCCGGCCGGCGAGGCGATCCAGGACCTCGGGCGTCGGCTGAAAGCGGTCCCCGGGGCCGGTTTCGACCAGCACCGGCTCGATCCCGAGCGCCGCGAGAATATTGCGGTAGGCCGGATAGCCCGGCACCGCCAGAGCCACCCGGTCGCCCACGTCGAAGGCGGCGAGAAAGGCGAGCACGAACCCGCTCGACGAGCCGGTGGTGACGACGACGCGCGTCGTGGGCACCTCGACCCCGTAGGCGTTCCGGTAATGCCGGACGATGCGCTCGCGCAATTCCGGCAGGCCGAACGCTTCGGTGTAGCCGAGACGATTCTCCGCCAGCGCGCGGCGGGCGGCCTCCACCACGCCTTTCGGCGCCGGCGTCGACGGCTGGCCGACCTCCAGGTGCAGGACCGATTCGCCCGCCGCCGCGCGGGCGTTGGCCTCGCGCATCACGTCCATGACGATAAAGGGGGGTACCCCGCCGCGGCGCGAACTTTTGAGCGTCATCGGTCAGTTCGCCGTCGCCGCGAGGCCAAGACCGCGCGGGTCGGGCCGAAGCGAGCACGACCCCGGATCGTCGCGCAGGCCGCCCGGACAGGCAAGCGCGTTGACCACCCCATCGTGACCGGCGATGCCGGCCGTCCCCGTCGGGTACAGCCGCGCCTCGGCGAGCGCGTCCTCGAGCAGACGGCCCGCGAACATGGTGTGCGCCGCGACTTGCGCGATCGCGGTCGCCGACGAGGCGCCGCCCGCCGCGGCGGCAAACAGCACGCCGTCGCCGCGCCGGTCGTTGACGATGGTCGCGGCGAGCCCATCCCCGCCGGGCGACGGAGGCGCCGCGATCAGAATGCCGGTGCCGGGCGCGACGCGGCCCACGCCGAACGGCCGGTGCGGCGTCACCGCGCAGGCAACCACCTGGCCATCGCGGTCGGCGGCGACAAACGCGGTCGCCGACGAACCTTGCGCCGGCCCCGCCGCCGCCGGAAATTCGGCCAAGGCGCGGCGGGCGGCGTCGAGGAACAACGGCACGCGTTCGCCGTCCCCGGCGCGGGCGTAACGATCCTTGTCGGCGAGCTGGGCGACAATCCGTCCCGCGGCCGAACCGGCCAGCGCCGGGGCGACGGTGAAATAAGCGAGCGCGCGCCGGCCCTGGCTTTCGATCGGGAACGCCGCCGGCTCGCGCCACGTCGGGACGGCATCCCGCAACTCGTCCCGGTCGAGCGCATACCCGGCGGCGCGATAGGTTTCGGCCAGCCTGCGCGCGCCGGCGCCGGCATACAGGTCGCCGGGACCTTGGGTGCGGATGCGATCCAGCGTCGCCGCAAGATCGACTTGGATCAGCCGGTCGCCCTCGCCGAGAAGGACCGCGCCGTCGGCGCGGCCGAAAATCCGCCGCGCCTCCCCGTCCCGGGCGAGCGGACTGCCCGCCGACGCCATATCCCGCGCCAACGCCCGCGGCAGCGGCACGCCAAAGCGGGCCATGTTCACCGCCGGAGCCGCGAGTTGCTCCCATTTCAACCGACCGTGTCGGGCATGAAGCATGAAGAACCCGCGCGTGTTCATCGGCACCGCCGTCGTGCCCGATCCCGCCGACGCCTTGGAGGCGGGCGCGACGAAATCGAGCATCGACGCCTTATCTTTGTTCTTGGCCGGGTCGTGCACCAGGCAGATACCGCCGCCGCCGAGCGTCGCCGTCGAGGGCAGCGTGACGGCAAGCGCGAAATACGTCGCCACCGCCGCATCGGCGGCAGAGCCCCCGACCGATAGGATTTCACGGCCGGTCAGTGCCGCGCGCGGCTCGTCGGCGACCACGCCGCCGAGAAAACCCTGCACAAAACCGACGGTGCCGCGCTTGGATTCGTCCGGCTTGCCGGCGCACCCCCCCAAAACGACGACCGCCGCAAAGGCCAACGTAAAAGCCGGCACCGTCAATTGACGCCGGGGGCTCGGCTTACTACCTTTTTCGCGTCCCAACACCGGTGAACCGTCCTTGCCGATACGCATTCCCGTTCCGATTCTCGCCGCCGGCGCCGCCGTTCTCGCATTTATCGGTACCGTCCAGCCGGCCTTGGCCCAGTCGGGCAAGCTGTCCCTGATCCGGGACGCCGAAACCGAAAATATCATCCGCGCCTATGCGACGCCACTGTTCCAGGCCGCCGGGCTTAACCCGGACGACGTTCGCATCCATCTCGTCAACGACCGCGCCCTCAACGCCTTCGTCGCCGGCGGCCAGCGCCTGTTCATCAACACCGGGCTGATTCTGCAAAGCGCGCATTCGGGGCAACTGATCGGCGTGATAGCCCACGAAGTCGGCCACATCTCGGGCGGGCACCTCTCCAAAATGGAAGACGAGATGCGCAGGGCCTCGGCCCAGCAAATTCTCGCCTTGATCCTTGGCGGCGCGGCGGCGGTCACCACCGGGCGCGGCGACGCGGGGGCGGCGGTCATGATGGGCGGCGCGAGCACGGCGATGCGCGGCTTTCTCGCCTTCACCCGGACCCAGGAATCGGCGGCCGACGCCGCCGCGCTCCAATTCCTGGATCAGACCCGCCAGTCGGCGCAAGGCTTGCTCGAATTCATGCGAGTGCTCGAGAAGCAGGACCCGCGCACCCCCGACCGACAAGACCCGTATCTCCGCACCCACCCCTTGAGCCGCGAGCGCATCGAGGTCATGCTTCAGCACGTCGCCGCTTCGCCCTACTCGGCGGTTCCGCTGTCGGTCACGTTCGAAAACATGCATCAGCGCATGAAGGCCAAGCTTTATGCCTTTCTCAATCCGCTCGGCCACACGCTCCGCCAGTATCCCGAACGGGACAAAAGCGCGATTGCCCGTTACGCCCGCGCCATTGCCTATTATCGCGTGCCGCAACTGGACAAGGCGCTCCCGCTGATCGACGAGCTGATCCGCGAACATCCCGACGATCCGTATTTCAGCGAACTCAAGGGCCAGATGCTGTTCGAAAACGGCCGTGTCGCGGAAGCGGTCGGTCCTTATCAGACTGCCGTGCGGTTGCTGCCGGATTCGGGCCTGCTCAAGGCCGACCTTGCCCGTGTGCAGATCGAATCTCAGGACCCAGCCCTGCTGGAGCCGGCCATCGCGAACCTGAACGCGGCGCTGCGCGAAGACCGCGCGCAACCGTTCTATTGGCGCCAGCTGGCCATCGCCCATGGCCGCAAGGGCGAAATGGCGGAAAGCTCGCTTGCGCTCGCCGAGGAAGCGATGTTGCTCAACCGCAAGAACGAAGCCCGTTACCACGCCGGCCGCGCCGAGCAACTCCTGCCGCGCGGCTCGCCCGGCTGGCTTCAGGCCCAGGACATCCTCGAATCCGCCCGGGAGCGCAAATGACGCCGGCCGCGCGCGCCGCGGTGTCCGTCTTGTCGCTTGTCCTTGTCGGCTGCGCCGCCCCGCGTGCCGGAATCGATATCGAAGGCAAGCTCGACGTTCTCGGTCCCACGCCGGACCTGGTCGCGGCCGGCCTACCCGGCGATTGGGTCAGCGAGGGCAAGGTCACCCCCGGCCAGGCGCGAGTGGTCGAGATCGACGGCGTTCCGGCGTTGCGGCTGGTTCCCGGCGACCGCGGCTTTCTGCTCGCCCGGCGGATCGACGCACCGGCGTTCATGACGCCCGATCTGAGCTGGTCGTGGAACGTAGATTTCCACGGTGACGGTCTCCACCCTGTCCGCCTCGTTGTCGGATTCCAAGGCGGCGCGAAGGGTGCGGGCTTCGCTTCCGCTCCCGTCGGCGGCGCGCTGCCGCCTCACGACCGTTCCTTCGCCATCGCTTGGGCCGACAGCGCGCTGCGGCGCGGAACCGTGCTCAAACCCGAAGCGTCCGAGCCGCGCGCGCCGCTCTACATCGCGCGCGGCGGGCGCGAGAACGCCGGCAAGTGGTGGTTCGAGACGGTGGATTTGCAACGGATCTATCGCGATCTGTGGCCCGGCGACGACCCCTTGCGCGTGCGCGTCGTCTTTATAGGTCTGGCCGTGGCGCCGGCGCCCGGGAATGCCCCGGCCGCCCACGTTTCGGGCATCCGCTTGTCCCGTTGAACCGGGTCACATATTCGTGAAGACCGGACGGACAGGGCGGAACTTGGCAGTCCGCACCCCTTGCTCCATAGTGACGCCCGAGCGTATCTCATCGGGACCCCCCATCATGCCCAGCCGAATATTCCGTGCCGTCGCCGCGTCGGCTCTCGCCCTGCTGCTCGCGGCCCCGTCCGTCGCCCGGGGGCAGACGCTTTCGCCCGAACAGAAGAAGCAGGTCGAGGACATCGTCCGCCAATACCTGCTCAAAAATCCCGAGGTGCTGGTCGAAGCGATCAACAATCTGCGCACCAAGGAAGAGGCGGAGGAAGCGAAGGGGGTGGGCGACGCCATCGCCAAACGCCGCGACGAGATCGAGCGCGATCCGGCTTCGCCGGTCGGCGGCAACGCCAAGGGCGACGTCACCCTGGTCGAGTTTTTCGATTACCGCTGCGGTTACTGCAAGCGCGTGCACGACACCGTGCAGAACGTCCTGAAAAGCGACGGCAACATCCGTTTCGTCTACAAGGAATTTCCGGTCCTCGGGCCCGAATCCATGTTCGCCGCGCGCGCCGCCATCGCCGCTTTCAAGCTCGCCCCCGACAAATATGTCGCCCTGCACAACCGGCTGATGGCCCTGTCCGCGCGCGCCGTCAACGAGGACAGCGTGATGAACGAAGTCAAGGCGGTCGGGCTCAAGCCCGAAGCCGTCCGCCAAAAGATGCAGGACCCGTCGGTCTTGAAAGATATCGAGCGGACCCAGGAACTGGCGGAAGCGCTGCGCATCCGCGGCACGCCCAGTTTCGTCGTCGGCGACATGCTGATTCCCGGTGCGACCGACGAGGAATCCCTTAAGCAGGCGATCGCCGCCGCGCGGGCCAAGAAGAAATCCTGATTTCGGATCGAAGTGCCTTGTTCGTCGCGTCAAACTCAACATCGCAAGAGGAGACACGTCCAATGACTCGCCTGCTCAAGACCACGATCGCCGCCGGGGCGCTGATCGCCTTCGGCGCCGGCATGGCCTACGCCCAGGCCACCCCCGCCAACCTGCTCAAGTACCGCCAAGGCGTGATGCGCGCGGTCGCGTTCCAATGGGGGCCGCTCACCGCCTTCGCCAAGGGCGAGGCCCAGTGGGGCCCGGCCATGGCGCAAAAGGCCGCCAATCTCGCCGCGCTCGCGGTGATCGCCGAGGACATCTTCCCGGCCGCCTCCAAGGACATTCCCAATTCCGACGCCAAGCCCGAAATCTGGGCCAAGCCGGACGACTTCAAGGCCAAGCTGACCGCGTTCAAGACCGAGACCGCCAAGCTCGCCGAACTCGCCAAGGCCGGCAACGTCGACGCGATCAAGACCCAGATCACCGCCACCGGCAAGACCTGCGGCGGCTGCCACGACGACTATCGCGTCAAGCGCTAAGGCCGCCGGACGATCATGACTCGCGCGCGCGCCGCCGTCGCCCTGCTGGCGACGGCGGCGTTCGTGCTTTCGGGCGGCGGCGCCGGCGCGCAGACGGGCGATCCCCAGAGCCCCGATAGGGGCGTATCTTTGGATGCGCGCGGGGATTCGCCCGCGCGCCGCGGCGAAACCGTGTTTGCCGCAGGCAACTGCACCTCCTGCCATACCGATCTTAAGAACAAGGGCGCGCTGCTCGCGGGCGGCCGGGCGTTGGAAACGCCGTTTGGCGTGTTTTACGGCCCCAACATCACGCCCGATCCGGTCCATGGGATCGGCCGCTGGAGCGACGACGATTTCATCCGCGCCATGCGCAAGGGCGTCTCGCCCCAGGGCGAGCATTATTTTCCGGTCTTCCCCTATCCCGCCTTCACCGGCATGACCGACCGGGACCTGCGCGACCTCAAGGCCTACATCTTCACGCTGTCCCCGGTCGCGCAACCGAACAAACCCCATCAGGTGCCGTTTCCGTTCAACCTGCGCCTCGGCGCGCGGGTCTGGAAGTTGCTCTATTTCCGGGAAGGCCCGCTGATCCCCGATCCCACACGCGACGCCCAGTGGAATCGAGGGCGTTACCTGGTCGAGGCGGCCGGCCATTGCGCCGAATGTCACACCCAGCGCGACCGGCTGGGCGGGCTCGATCGCGCGCGCTGGATGGCGGGTTCCGCCGACGGCGCCGAGGGCAAGCCCGCGCCCAACATCACCCCGGAGCCCAAGACCGGGATCGGCGATTGGAAAACGACCGATCTCGTCTATTTTCTGGAAACCGGGACGCTGCCCGACGGCGACGTGGCGGGCGGCCTGATGGGCGAGGTGATCCGCTACGGCACCGGCCGCCTGTCCGCCGACGACCGCAAGGCGATGGCCGCGTACCTCAAATCCTTGAAGCCGGTGGTCAATAAAATCCAAAAAGCCGCGAAGTGACCCTCACCGCACCGGCAACGTCATGTAGCGGAAACCCTCCGCGCCTTCGATCAACAGGAGCAAGCTCGGCCGCTTGGCGGTCTTGGCTTGTTTGTAGCGGGCAATGACCTGATCGGGCAGCCAGATGTCTTCCTGGTTGATCTGATGGATGATCTCGCCGCGCTTGATCCCGATCCCCGCCACCTTGCTTTCGTCGACCAGCGTCACCAGAACGCCGACCGAACTCCAGCGCACCGAAAACCGGTCGCGCATCTTGGGCGTAAGCGCGACCATGGTCAGGCCCGCTTCGGGCAGAATGCCGGTGGCGTCGCGATCCACCTTCCGCGCCTGGGGCCACGGGCCGAGTTTAACCCGCAACTCGACCGTCTTGCCGGCGCGGAACACGCTTACGGGCACGATCTGGTCGGAGGTCGTCTTGTTGACGACCTGGAGCAGTTGCTCGGTGCTGTCGATTTCCTGCCCGGCGAGCTTGAGCAGGAGATCGCCGCGACGAATGCCGGCGAGATCGGCGGGCCCCCCGGCCGCTACGTCGCGCACCAGCACTCCCTTGACGGCATCGAGGCCGAGCGCCGCCATCGTCGCCGAATTGACGCCTTGCACCTGGAGGCCGACGAAGCCGCCCGCCGGTTCGCTGGCGACGGCCGGTCCCGGGCCGGCTTGGCCGAAGCCAAGCAAGATAAAACCGAAAACGGCGATCGATCGGGCGGACGAAGCGATCGTAGTCACGGCCGGCGCCCTCCTCATGAGCAGTTCGGCGCCGCGATCGGTTCGATCTTGCGAATGTCGAGCACGACCGAGAAATCGCGGTAGTCCACCACCATGCGTGGCGCGACGCCGTTGGCCAGCTGGAAAATCTCCATCTCGTATTCGGGCGAGGCGTCCCGGCTGCCCTCGGCGAAAAACGCGAGCCGCATGGTCCAGCCATCGCGTTGGGCGAGCGCGCCGATCGCGCCCCGTCCGTACTCGTGCTCGGTCGCACCGACCTTGCGGCCGATGAACGCCGTCACGTTCTGCGGTCCTTCGCCGTCGGTGCCGTCGAACACCACGCTCGGCGCCTGATGCTCGCCCGCCAGCGCGCGGTCGATCAACCACGCCGCGTGGGCGATGGGAAAGCGGGTCCCCGGCGGCAACTTGACCGTTTGCGGCTTGGGCGCCTGGAAAATCGCCTCGCCGGACAGATCACTGTCCCCAACGCGGGCCTGGCCGCGCGATTCCTTCTGATCGGCGCCGGTTTGGGTGCGCGAAACAAAGCGGTAGCGACGGCCGTCGAGGGATTCCCAACCGGAATAGCGGATCAACTGGCGCACTTCCGCGCCCTGCGCGGTCGCCAGTTCCATGCCTAAGTCCTGGGTCAAGAGCCAGCCGTCGCAGGTCTTCTCGATGGTCATGTCGAGCCCGCCGCGCGCGTCGACGAACGCGCCGCCCTGCCGAGCGGCCGAAAGCTTCAGGTCGTAGATGCCGCGATGGGACACGATGTCGGCCGCGCCCGCCGGCAACGCCAGCAGAAGACCCAACGTCCAGGCCGCGCCGATCCGGAAAAGAGTCACTATTGTCAAATCCTTGGGTTTCACGAGACTACCATAAACGCTCGCGTCCACGCGGGCCAGGGGCGTTCTTGCGCGAACTGGCCAGCGCCGCATATACCGAAGCGGCCACCCCCTCACCAGGTAACCAAACATGCGCCTTCCCAATCGCTCGATCGCCGCCGCCCTTGGCGTTTTCGCCGCTCTAGCGCTTCTGCCGGCGGTTCCCGCCGTCGCGCAGCAGACGCGCCTCGATAGGGGCGCATCCTATGACCCGCGCGGGGATTCGCCCGCGCGCCAAATCGAAGCGCCCTGGTGGTGGGACGACGCCTGGTGGACGGAGGGCCGCCTGCCCGCGCCGGCGGCGCATCCGGTCGAGAGCCGGGAACTGACCTATAGGAGCGGAGACGAAGAGGTCGCCGCCCTGCTGCTGCGCCCCAAGGGCGAGGCCAAATACCCGCCGGTGCTGTTCGTCCACGGCCGGCGCGGACTTGACGATGTAAACCGCGCTCACGCGCGCCGGCTCGCCGCGCAAGGGTTCGTCGTGCTCGCGCCCGATCTCTTTCAGTTGCGCTTCATCCCGGCGATGCCGATCGAGCACGATTACGCGCTCGAGGCCGACACCGCCGCCGGTCTCGACGTCCTGCTCGCGCGACCGGACATATCCGCCGCGCGCGCGTGCGTGTACGCGATTTCGCGCGGCGGCTACTACGCGCTCAAGGCGGCCGTGACCCACCGACGCCAGGAAAACGCCATCGCCTGCTACGTCGGCTACTACCCCCACCTGCAGGACCCCAACGCGCCCGAGCCGATGCAGGTCTACCGCTTCGCGCCCGAGGCCGAGAACCTCGCCGTCCCGGCCTTTTTTCTGCTCGGCGACCAGGAGCAATATCAACGCCGCCGGAACATCGAGATGGCCGCCGAAGCGATGCGCGCCAAGGGCCGCGACGTGACGGTCGCCCTCTACCCGGGCGTCGGGCGCGGCTTCGACTTTCGCGAGCGGCACGTCCGCACCTTCGCCGACGACCTCGCCGCGCGCGACGCGATTCACCGCGCGAGCGCGTTCATGCGCCGGCATATGGCCCCGTTCGCGAAGTAAGAAAGGCTCAGGTCTTTTCCCGCGGCCTGTCGATGTGATAGACGACCTGGTGCGGGAAGGGAATTTCGATTCCTTCCTCGCGGAAACGACGGTCGATGGCGAACAGCAAGTCGCTGGTGATGGCGAGCCGCTCCATGACGTTGTCGGTGAAGCAGCGAAGCTCGAAATTGAGGCTCGATTCGCCGAAGGCGCGGAACAGCGCGACCGGCGCCGGATCGGCAAGGACGCGCGGATGCGCCCGCGCGCAGGTTTGGAGCACGTCGCGAACCTTGGTCGTGTCCGAGCCGTAGGCCACGCCGACCGGAATCTCGATCCGCCCGGTCCGGTCGTTGAAGGTCCAATTGACCACCGCCGTCGACAGGATTTCGGCATTGGGAATGATGACCGAGGCGCGTTGCCAGGTTTCGATCTCGGTCGAGCGGAAGCTGATGCGTCTGACCCGGCCCTCGTGTGCGCCGATCACCACCCAGTCGCCGACGCTGATCGGCCGCTCGACCAGCAAGGTCAGGCCGGAGACGAAGTTGTTGACGATGTTCTGCAGGCCGAAGCCGATGCCGACCGACAGCGCGCCGGCGACCAGCGCGACGTTGGTCAGGTCGACGCCGGCGACCGCGACCGCGAGCGCGACGGCGACGATGAAACCGACGTACCCGATGCCCGCCGTCAACGAGTGCTGCGCTCCGGCGTCGAGTCGCGTTTCCGGCAGCACGCCGTCCATCAGCTTGCGCTGGATCAGGCGCGTGACCGCCATGCCGAGGAAGAAGACCGCGAGCGCGGTGACGATGGCGACCGGCGAGAACGTGATGTTGCCGACGCGGAATCCCTTGGCCGCGGCCACGATCGAATCGATCATGTCCCGGTACGGCAATCCCCAGAACGGCGCCGCCAGGAACAAGCCGAGCAACGCGAGGCCCGGATCGACGCCGGCGGCGAGCCAGAACTTGAGCCGCTGCAGCGTCCTGGACGAGACGTTGAGGCGCGTGCGCGCGATCTCGGAGCCGAGCAGGATGTCGATCCCCTCGGCGACCAGTTCGCGCAGCAGGAACAGGGCCGTGAATATCGCGGTCGAATAGAGGGTGGCCTCGATCAGGTAGCGCCCGAGCCAGCCGTAGCCGACGGCCGCGGCGCCGACCGAAACCAGCGCCACCGCGCCCAGCAGCCGGCGCACGAGCCGCCACAATCCGCCGCCCCGGCCTTTCAGCACCGGATGCGCCACCACGACCGTAAGCAGTATCGCCTCCGCCGCCGTGGCCCCGATGACATAGAGCGACGTCAGCTCCGCCGATATCGGCACCGACCGGGCGACGGTCTGGAAGAACAGATCGGCGGCGAAAACGGCGGCGAGGATTTCGACGCGGCGGGCGAGCCCGCGGCCCTGCTCGTCGGACGCCGCGACGATTCGCCACACGGATATACTCGGCGCGAGCACCGCCCGCGTCAGCGCGGGCACGATCGTCACCACCAGCGCGGCGACCAAACCGCCGACGATCACGGCGCCGAAGACCCCGCCGAACAACGCATCCTCGCGCGAAACCCAGGCGAGCGCTCCGCCCAGCAGCACCGCCGGCACCAAGCCGCGCGCGATCGCCTCCACCGCCGCCGCGAGCAGGCGCCGCGCGATCGAGGGCTCGCCCGTCACGGCCACCTGGCCGAAACGGCCGAGCAGCGCGCGCCGGGCCGCCACCGCCACGCCGAACGCGAGAACGACGACGAACAGGCCCCGCCAAAGCAGGGTTTGCTCCCGGTCGGCATCGGCGAACCGGTTCCACCATTCGGCCGGAGATTGGAGGATGGTCGCCGCGAACGTGACCGCTTCCGGCACCGCCTTGGCGACAACCGCCGGCGCGAACGGCGTCGGCAGCGGGCTGAGCAGGCGTTCGACCATGCTCGCGCGCGCGAGCGCCCCGATCTCGGCTTCCAGTTCGCGGGCGCGGCGCAACGCCAGGTCGGCAAGCGCCAGGCGTTCCCCGGCCTGGGCGACGTCGCGGGTGTATTGGCGGCGCTTGGCGGCGACTTCGGCGCCTTCGCGCGCCTGCGCCGGGCCGAGCGCGTCGAGCAGATCCTGGGCCGCCTTGCTTTCGCGCTCGGCCGCGGTCTTCGCCGCTCCCGCTTCTTCCTGAACGCGCTTGAGGGCGTCGCGGTAATTTCGCGCCAGCGCCTCGATGTGCGTGCGACCGCGCACGTAGCGGGAGGCGGCGTCGAGGGTGCGTTCCCACCCGGCGGGAGCGTTTGCGGAAACGGGCGATCGCGCGGGACCCTCGGCCGTCGCCCCGGGCAGGGATGGCGCGGCCGCCGCAAGCAAAGTAATGACGACGAAAACGACGGAACGGAAAGGCAACACGGGAGCGATCCTCAGAGCCCTCAGTTTGCCGGAGCGCGCGCCGGGGAACAAACAAAAACCGGGCCGGGCGATCCGCCCGGCCCGGCCATTCCAGTCCCGTTGCGGACCTATTCCGAGGCCCGAATGTCCACGGCCTTGAGGCCGCGCGGGGCGTCCGTAACCCCGAAGGAGATCCGCTGACCCTCGTTCAAGCCCTGCATCCCCGCCTTTTCCACCTCGGTGATGTGAACGAACACGTCCTTGTCCCCGCCATCGGGAACGATGAATCCGTATCCCTTGGTTTTGTTAAACCACTTTACGGTACCGACCGGCATTGAAAACTCCTTTGCCTTCCCTGGACTTGAAATGCGCCCCGCCGGTTTCGCCCCGACGATGGGCAAAAGAACCTAAACGGCCCGCGCCCGCACGCACAAGTGGTAATTTGTCCGGAAAGCCTTTGATTCCGGTCAAGGAAATTCCCACCCATTCGGGGTAATGGTGCAAGTCGGAAAGCCTGAGCGGCCGGCGTCATGTTGAGGCCTCGATAGTCTCGCCGGCCGAGATCCCCTCTTAACCGTTATCAGGAGGAAGCCATGACGCCGCGCGCTTCTATATCCGCCTTTGCCGCCATTCTGTTGATGCCCAGTTTCGGCTTGGCCGCCGATCCCGCGACCCTGGATTGGTCCAAGGTTCCGGTCAAGACGGTCAAGCTCTTCTATCCCGGCCAGGGCGGCTACGATTGGTTGCTTTCGCCCGAGCACAAGAAAGGCGACAACGCCGTCAAACAAGGCAAGGCCTGCGCCCTCTCCTGCCACGAGGACGACGAAGCGGCCATGGGCAACAAGCTGGTCAAGGGCGGGCCGCTGGAACCCGAGCCGATCGCCGGCAAGAACGGCGTCCTCGACCTCGCCGTCCAGGCCGCCCATGACGCGGACCACCTCTATTTCCGCTTCCAATGGAAGACCAACATGGCGCGCGAAGGCCGGATGCACGATTACATCCGCTTCGACGGCAAGGAATGGAAATTCTGGGGCGGCGATCGCGACAAGGACACGGTGCGCGCCGGCAAGGAGCCGCCGCTGTTCGAGGACCGCTTCTCGATCATGCTCGACGACGGCAAGGTGCCGCTGTTCGCCCGTCAGGGCTGCTGGCTCACCTGCCACAACGGCATGGACACCATGCCGGGCGAAGCGAAGAAGGAAGACGTCGAGAAGCACCCCTATCTCGGCAAGGGCGGCCTCAACCGGGACGAGGTGCTCAAGTTCCTGCCCGCCTCGCGCACCGACGGCAAGAGCTGGGACAAGACCAAGACCAAGGAGGAGATCGCCAAGATCAAGGCGGACGGCGGCTTCCTCGACCTGATGCAATGGCGCGCGCACCGCAGCAACATCGCCGGCATGGCCGACGACGGCTACGTGCTCGACTACCGCCTCGGCGACGCCGGTACCGGCCCCTTCACCTGGAACGTCGACCGCAAGACCATGACGCCCAAGTTCATGTTCGATCCGGCCAAGGTCGGGACCAAGGCGCTAAGGCCCGAGGACATCGGCAATCCGGCCAAACCGGCGGCACTGCTGCGCGAGGCCAACACCGCGCCCTACGACGCGAACGCCGGCTGGAAGGAAGGCGACATCCTGCCCGGGCGCTTGATCAGCCGCGCCGACGCCAAGGGCTCGGCCGCCGACAATGACGCGACCAAGGGCACCTGGAAGGACAGCACGTACACCCTGGTCTGGCGGCGCAAGCTGAACACCGGCAACACGGCCGACGACAAGATCCTCAAGGTCGGCGGCACTTATACGGTCAGCTTCGCCATCCACGACGACAACGTCGGCGCCCGGTTCCACCACGTCTCGTTCCCGTTCTCGCTCGGGATCGGCGTCAAGGGAGACATCCAGGCCGCGAAGCTGAACTGAACCGGCTCTCTACGCGAAGACCCTCTCCCGCCCGCGCGGGAGAGGGTTTTTTTATGGCGGCCACAGCCACGTCAATTCGTGCTTGTTGTGGTGCAGGTGGAGCAAGCGCCCGCCGGGCAGCGCGGCGAAGCGGGCTTGCGCGGCGAAATCGGTCGCGCCCTGAAACTTGACGGTGCAGACCATGTTGCGCGCCAGGCCCGAGGCAAGCCATTTTTCGACCAGTCGAAAGAGCCGGTCGGGATAGCAGACCACGTCCGAGAAGAGCCAAGCGACCGGCCCGATAGCGGCGGGATCGAGCGCGAAGGCGCTATCGCGGCGAACCTCGACATTGGCGAGCTTCGCCACCCGCGGCGCGAGCGGCGCCTTGTCGACGGCGACGACGCGGGCGCCAAGACCGGCGAGCGCCCAGGTCCAGCCGCCGGGCGAGGCGCCAAGATCGAGACACGTGTCCCCCGGCCCCGGCCGGCGCCCCAAGAGCGTCAGCGCCTCCCACAGCTTCAGGTACGCGCGGTTGGGCGGGCCTTCCTTGTCCTCGACGAAGCCGACCTCGCCGTTGGGGAAAGGACTCGCGCACCTCGACGCGGCCAGAATCTCGCCCGGCGCGAGCAGCGTCCACGAGCCGAGCGGCGCGGCGGGCGCCGACGACGGGAAGCGGAGCGGCTTCGCCGACACGTGCGGCAACCGTTCCTGGATCAGGGCGGCGCGGCGGTGAAGCCGAAACGCGTACAGCGCCCAATTGCGCTGGACCGCCCGCAGCCGCTTGGCGCCGTCGGCGATGGAAACGACCGCGAGCCGTATCGGATCGTACCAGACATTGGCGCACCACGCCGCCGGTCGCGGCGGTCCCGGCGCGAGATACAGCCGCCCGAATGCCTCGGCATCGCCGCCCAATTCGTGGGCCAACTCCCGCTCGAAGCCGGGAGCCGCGAGGTAGGCGGTCTGCTCGCCGGAATGCAACCCGGTCGGTTCCATCGAATCCAATGCTGCCTTAGGGTATGGTGCTCGATCCTTGCCGCGAACCCAATAGCACGATTTTCCGGCCATGCCGAAGCGCGTCTTGATCCTGTTCGCAACCTGGTTGACCTTGGGGCCGAGCATGCCCGTTTCGGCCGGAGAGGTCCGGGTGGCCGTCGCGGCCAATTTCGCTTCGCCCATGAAGGCGATCGCAGCCGCTTTTACGCGCGCCACCGGCCACACCGCGGCGCTCGTTCCCGGCGCCACCGGCAAGCTCTATGCCCAGATCAGGAACGGCGCTCCGTTCGATCTTCTGCTCGCCGCCGACGCGGAAACGCCCGCGCGGCTGGAGCGCGAAGGTCGTGCGCTTGCCGGCGGCCGTTTCACCTACGCCGTCGGCCGGCTCGTCTTGTGGTCGGCGAAAGAGGGTTACGTCGATCCCGAGGGCGCGATTCTGCGAACGGGAACGTTTGCCCGCCTGGCCATCGCCGCGCCGAAGCTTGCGCCCTACGGCGCCGCCGCGATCGAGGTGTTGGCGAAGCTCGACCTCGAGTCCGATCTCCGGCCCAAGTTCGTCCAGGGCGAAAACATCGCGCAGACCCATCAATTTGTCGCCACCGGCAACGCCGAACTCGGCTTTGTCGCCTTGTCGCAGGTGATCCGGGACGGCAGGATCCTCTCCGGTTCGGCCTGGATCGTGCCCCGGGACATGCACGCGCCCATCCGCCAGGACGCGATTATCCTGGCGCGGGCGAAAGACAACCCGGCGGCGCGGGCATTCGCCGACTTTCTCAAGGCCGAGACGGCGCGCGCCATCGTCCGCGCGCATGGGTATGAATAACCTCCCTCACCCTCCCGCCTTCGGCGGAGCTTCGGCGGGCCCCTCCCTCTCCCGCAAGCGCGGGAGAGGGTGCCGAGCGAAGCGAGGCGGGTGAGGGCGAAAGGGAGCGGACCCAATCATGGCCGAAGAAGCGCTGGTCGCCATCGGGCTGACCCTCAAGCTGGCGCTGGTCACCACGGCGATCCTGCTGGTGGCGGGCACGCCGCTCGCCTGGTGGCTCGCCCATACCCGTTCGCGGCTCAAAAGCGCGGTCGGCGCCCTGGTGGCAATGCCGATCGTGCTGCCGCCGACGGTGCTCGGGTTCTACCTGCTGGTGGCGATGGGGCCCGAGGGGCCGGTCGGGCGGCTGACGAGCGCGCTCGGGCTCGGGCTGTTGCCGTTCACGTTCGCCGGGCTGGTGGTCGCCTCGGTGTTCTATTCGCTGCCGTTCGTGGTGCAGCCGATCCAAAACGCGTTCGAGGCCATCGGCGACCGCCCGCGCGAGGTCGCCGCGACGTTGCGCGCCTCGCCGCTCGACACGTTTTTATCGGTCGTGTTGCCGCTCGCCCGGCCCGGGTATCTCACCGCCACCGTCATGGGCTTTGCCCACACCGTCGGCGAATTCGGCGTGGTGCTGATGATCGGCGGCAACATCCCCGGCGAGACCCGGGTGGTGTCGGTGCAGATCTTCGACCACGTCGAGGCGCTCGAATACGGCCAGGCGCATTGGCTGTCGGCGGCGATGGTCGGATTCTGCTTTTTTGCCCTCCTTGCGCTTTACGTCCTCAACCCGACGGGGGCGCGGCGGCGAATCCCGCTGCGCGTATTCGAGGGCGCCCCTGACGGGGCGCGGCGCCGATGAGCGGGATCGAAGCGCACCTCGTTCTCGCCCGTCCGGATTTTTCCCTGGACGTCGATCTGGCATTGCCGGGGCGCGGGGTCTCGGCCTTGTTCGGCCCGTCCGGCGCCGGCAAGACGTCGGTCCTGCGCGCGATCGCCGGGCTGGAACGCGCGGCGGGCTTTGTCCGCATCAACGGCGCGACTTGGCAGGACGACTCGCGGAATGAATTCGTGCCGACCCACAAGCGTCCGCTCGGCTACGTCTTCCAGGAAGCGAGTCTTTTTCCCCACCTCGATGTCCGGCGCAACCTCGAATACGGCATGAACCGAGTCCCGGCGGCTGGGCGGCGGGTCTCTTTGCAGGCGGCCATCGATTTGCTCGGCATCGGCGCCTTGATGGACCGCGATCCGGCAACGCTGTCGGGCGGCGAACGCCAGCGGGTCGCCATCGCCCGCGCGCTCGCCACCAGCCCGAGCCTGCTGCTGCTCGACGAGCCGCTCGCGGCTCTCGACGCCGCGCGCAAGTCGGAGGTGTTGCCCTACCTGGAGCGGCTCCACGACCAATGGGACATCCCGGTCCTCTACGTCAGTCATGCCCTCGATGAAGTGGCACGCATCGCCGATCACTTGGTGCTGATGGACAAAGGGCGCGTCGCGGCGAGCGGACCGATCGATGCCCTGCTCGCGAGGTCCGACCTTCGCCTGATCGAAGGCGACGGCGCGGCGGCGTGGATCGAGGGCACCGTCGCCGATTACGACGCCGCCTATCACCTGCTCGCCATCGACTGTCCGGGCGGGCGCTTCCTGCTGCCCGGTTCGTCCCGTTCCGCCGGAACGCGGGTGCGCCTCAAGGTTCAGGCCCGCGACGTGAGCCTCGCGCTCGAAAAGCCGACCGGAAGCAGCATCATCAACATTCTGCCCGTCCGCGTGATCGACATGCGCGACGAGGCGCGGGGACAAGTGGTGGTCGCGCTCGCCCTAGGTTCGAGCCGAATCTTCGCCCGCGTCACCCGCAAGTCCGCCGACGCCCTCGATCTGCGGCCGGGACGGGAAGTGTACGCGCAGATCAAGGGCATCGCCGTCGTCGATTAATCACGCCCCATCTTGGACGCGCGCGCCGATCTTGCTAGGATCATGCGTCCTTATTCCGCAGCGACCATGCCCGAAACGACCGCTCCCGAAAATTTCAAGACCCGCGTCTTCGGCAAGGGCGCGACCCTGGTCAAGGAAGGCGAGAAAGGCAACGACGTCTTTCTCATCGTCAAGGGCAAGGTCGAGGTGCGCAAAAGCCGGCACGCCGACTTTCCCTACGTTTTCGGCGTCAAGGGCCCGGGCGAGATCATCGGCGAGATGGCGGCGTTCGACGATTATCCGCACATTGCCACCGCCGTTGCCCTGACCGAAACCGTTGTCACCGTCATGTCGCGCGTCGAGTTCGAGCGTCGGCTCAACGCGATGGATCCGATCATGCGCGGCGCCATTCTCGCCGTGGTGCGACGCGCGCGCGAAATGGCCCATATGCTTTCCGCCAATTTGGAGCCTATTCGCCTCGGACCCAAACGCCGGTAGGCGCGGCTGACGCGGGTTGAGTGGACGCTGCTGGGCGGAAAATCCGGAACCAAGTTAAGGGGATGGCCATATCTTGGACGCGCGTCCGAGGCTTGGTAGGATAACAACCTCAATCCCATAACAAACATGTCCGATACGACCACTCCAGAAAGTTTCAAGACCCGGGTTTTCAACAAAGGTGAAACTCTGGTCAGGGAAGGCGAGAACGGCGACGACGTCTTCCTGATCGTCAAGGGCAAGGTCGAGGTGCGCAAGGCCCTGCGCAACGACCGCCACCTGTCCCTCGGCTTCAAGGAGAAGGGCGAGATCATCGGCGAATTTTCCGCCTTCGACGACCAGCCGCACGTCGCCACCGTCGTCGCCTTGGACGAAACCGTCGTCACCGTCATGACCCGCGCGGAATTCCAGCGCCGGGTCGCCACCGTCGACCCGATCGTGCGCAATGCCGTATTTTCCGTGGTGCGACGGGCGCGCGATCTGATCGGCCAATTGGTCGAAAAGGCCGAACCGATCCGCCTCGGACCCAAACGGTGAAAGCGGGTTCTACGCCAAAACCGCCGGGGCGAGGTTGACGAGCGGTTCGCTCAACTCATAAACGCTGCGCACCGCCAACTCGTCGCCGTAGGGAATGTTCTCTTTCTCCGCGCGCTTGCGCAAACACTCCTCATGAAAGTCGAGTACGTCCTTGGGGAACGGCATCAGGCCGGGCGACAGAATGCGGAAGTAGCCCTCGGCGTCGCGCGCCGGCATCACCCGGCTCTTGATCCAACGGTTGGGCGACCAGGGAATGTCGAGCACGCCCGCTTCGGCCGCGCGCACGGTGCCCTGGGCGACGTCGCCCTCGCCCATCTCCAGGACCTTGTCCATCACCGCGGTCACCTCGCGCCGGATCAGGTCGCACTCGCGCCGGAATTCCGGCATCGAGTCGAGACGGAGGCCGCGCGCGAGATAGAGCGCCATGCGCGTGATGCGCAGGCCCTCGGCGTTGGCGGCCGGGGTCGGCAGGCCGAACGCCTCGTGGGTCGATTTGGTGGTGACCGAGTTGGCGCCGGCGACGCCCGCGAGCGTGCCGCCGTAGGCGAGCAGCGCCGCCGCCTGGGTTTCGTCGTAGGGCCACGCCCCCATCCAGTGGAGCGACGTGATCGGGGTGAAGACGTCGTCGAAGCCGAAGCGCCTCAGGTATTCCTGGACCAGCACCCGGGCCATGCGGATGCCGGCCGCGTCCTGGACGAGATGGAGGGTCTGGGCGAGTTCGAGGCCGTAGTCGCGCACGCCCTGATGCGCGGCGAGCAGCGCGTCGATAATGCCGGTGACGATCGCGATCGACGGCGGAATGTTGGTGCCGGTCAGGAATCCCGGCTGGCGGCGGTGCAGCAGGACGCCCTTCTCGGCGTAGAGCGCGACCAGGCGGTCGAGATACTGGTAATTGCGGATGCCTTCTTCCAGCGACGTTTCCTTGGTGTAGGAAACGGTGTAGGCGACCCCCGAGCCGAGGTAGCCGGTGTAGCCGGCGGCGTAGCCGACCTCGCCGGTGAACCTGGGAAACGACGTTCCCGACAGCACGATCGCCGGCCGGCCGATCGCCTCGATCAGCTTGCGCGTTTCGCGCGGGCCGTAGTTGACCATGGGAAAGCCGTTGAGCATGGAGCGGCCGGCCTTGCGGCTTTCCTCGACCCCGTCGGCGGCCTTGGCCCATTGCTCGTTGCGGGTGTAGCTGTCGGTGGTGGTCGGCACGATGTCGGCAAGCCCAGTGTTTTCCAGCTCGCGCATCAGTTCGATCTGCAATTCCAGGGTGCCGAAACCGCCGCGCGGCTGGGTCAGGCAGCGGCCTTCGGCCTCGGCCTTCTTCATCACCGCGGGCAGGCGCTTCTTTTCCGGCATCGCCAAGTGATAGGCGGCGGCCTCGTCGAGGTCGATTTCGGCGCCGGTCGGCCAACGGGCGAGATTTTCCCTGCGCAGGCGATGAAACTCGTCGAGCGGGATTTGCGCCGCCGAGAACGGCAACCGCGCGTCAATTCTTGCGTCGAGCTTGTTCATGATCATCGATCCCGACCGGCTTGAGCGAACCGAGCGCCAGCGCCAACGCGGCTTCCGGCTCGACCCCCGCGAGCAGGCCCGCAGCATAAAGCATGTAATCGTGATCGACCAGCAGCCGGGGCGTCGTGGGCCGCAACGACATGGGCCGGGCGGGGTCGGCGCGCGCGGCTTCCAGCACGCTTGCCGGCGTCGCGCCGTGGGCGAGCGGCCCGCCGGTGCCGATCACGGTCTTGACGGCGGAGAGGTCCTTGCCGGTCTGAACCACCACCGGCCCCTGCACGGTCTGCATGATCCGGGTCAAGCCGGCGTGGCGTTCGACCGCGATGCGCACCGCCGCCCAGGCGAGCGCCTCGTCGAACGCGGTTTCCTCGGGCGTCGCCGGCAGCCGCTCCACGTCGGCGGAGAACGCCTTGAGCAGCCGGTCGACGGTCGCGGCGCCGAGTCCCGAACGCCGTGCGACGGCGTCCGGCCCGATCGCCTCGACGATGGCGGCGGCATTGTGGCGCATGCCGAGATCGCCCTCGACCGTGCGCTTGACGCGCGGCTCGGGCAGGCCGTGCGTCACCACCCCTTCGCGCGAGGGCGCGCCATCGGCGACCGAATGGACGTCGGTGGTGGCGCCGCCGATATCGACCACCAGCAGTTCGCCGAGGCCGGTCTTATCGCCTGCGCCATCGGCGAGCAGGCGGGCTCCTTCCATCACCGCCGCCGGGGTCGGCATCAGCACCGCGTCGAAGCGCGAGGCGGCGCGGTCGATGCCCTTGGCGTGCACGATCCGGTCGATGAACACCTGCCGGATGGCGGCGCGCGCCGGGTCGATATTGAGTTCGCCGAAATTCGGCATGACATTGTCGGCGAGGCGCACGGTTTTGCCGGCGGCGGCGAGCAATCCCGCCAGTTCCTCGCCCACGTCGCGGTTGCCGGCGAGCACGATCGGGCACGCCAGATCGAGCGCCGCGAGGCGAGCGCCATTGTGGCGGATGACGTCGGCGTTGCCGCCGTCGGTGCCGCCAGCGAGCAGAACGATGTCGGGCGCGAGGCCGAGGATGCGCGCTTCGTCGGCGGGCGTCAGGCGATACGCGAACGTGCCGACCAGCTTGGCGCCGGCGCCGAGCGCCGCCTGGCGCGCGGCCTCCGCCGTCAGTTCCCGGACCAGGCCGATGGTCACCATCTTGAGTCCGCCCGCCGCCGACGACGACGCGAGGCGATGCCTGAACGCGGGCAGGCGGCCGAGATGACGTTCGAGATCGGCGAGTGCCAGGTCCATGCCGACCGTGACATCGGTGGCCACGGTCGAGGGGCCCTGCCCGGTCGCCAGCAGCCGGGGCCGCTCCAGATCGACCGCGCGCAGCTTGGTGTAGGTCGAGCCGAAGTCGATCAGCAGCGCCGCGGTCATCGCGACCCGGCCCTTTTCTTGAAATCCTCGTTCAACAGGCGGATCACGTCCGGGGTGCGGGTCGAGGGCGGAAACACCCGGTCGAAGCCCATGTCCAAGTAGGTGCGTTCGGTTTCCTCCCAGCTTCGCTTGCCGACCACCAGGTTGCCGCCGACGTAGAGCAGAATGTTCTCCAGCCCGGCTTCGACGCAGAGATCGCGAAAGCCGCGGCAATCGAGTTCGCCCTGGCCGTAGAGCGACGACACCAGGATGGCGTCGGCCGCCGTCTCGACCGCCGCCTTGATGAAATCGGCGGCGGGCGTCAGCGCGCCGAGCGCCACCACCTTGAAGCCCGCCTTTTCCAGCGCCAGGCTCAGGATGCGGTTGCCGACGATGTGGGTGTCGGCGCCGATCACGCCGGTAACCAACGTGCGTCCAATTGCCGGGCCGACGGCGCGTTCGGCGATAGGATCGGGGGCCGTCATGATACTTTGCGAACCTTTTGACCCGCGCCGAATTCGAACTGTTCCAGGGCCGACGCGCGGACACGGGTGGGATCGAGGCGGAGCGGGCCCGGGTCGAGTTGGATCGCGCCTCCTTCGACGCGCATCGGGTTCACGGCCAACGATTGCCTCTGGCGCCGAAAGCCGTTCATTTCGCCCGCCGTGGTCACGTGGCGGCGGGCGACGCAGGCTTCGTGCCAGCAGCCGATGTCGCTCGCGACGCCGTTGCCGAGTACCGCGCGCATGCCGAGCGCGTGGATGCGATCGAGCCCGGCGGCGAGGCGCGTGAGCGAGCCGAATTTCATCAATTTCAGTTTCACGAAGGCGGCGCCGATGCGCGCGGCGCGGTCGATATCGGCTTCGCCGTAGATCGATTCGTCGAGCATCAGGGGCACCGCGCTTACTTCGGCGACGGCGGCGGCCGCGTCCCAATCGGCGGCGGCGCAGGGCTGTTCCAGCAATTCGATGCCGTCGGGCAAAAGGGCCTTGGCGAAACGGAGCGCGTCGTCGCGGGTGTAGCCCTGGTTGCCGTCGATGCGCAGTCGGAGGCGACCGGCATTGAGGCGTTGGATCAGGCGCAAACGGGCGAGGTCACGGTCGGCGTCGAACCCGACCTTGATCTTGAGGGTGCCGGCGCCCGAGCTGAGCGCGGCCTCGATCTCGCGCGCGATGCCGGCCTCGTCGGTCGCTTCGAGCCCGACCAGCAACGGTACCGCGACCGGCGCCGCGATCGCCAGCAAGGGATGGCCTTCGGCCATCTCGATCGCGCTGACGAACGCGGTGCGCGTGAACGGCGCGTCCGCCAGTTCGGATTCGGCCAGTGCCTTGGCCGCCGCCGGGGTGAGGCCGGGCAGGCGCGGGGCGACTGCGCGCGCCCGCATCCAGGCGCCGTCGATGGTCTCGTCGGTGTAGCCGGAGAGCACCGTCGCTTCGCCGACGCCCTCGCCCGCGTCGCATCGGATCGTCGCCAGGATGGTGTCGAACCGGTCGATCGGGCCGAAGGCGAGCTTGTAGGGAACCTGCAACGGCAGCGCGAGGCGATGGAGGCTCAATTCGCGGATCATGGACGACTCGCTTACGCGACGCGCAACAGAAGCTTTCCGGTGGTGCCGCGCGATTCGATGACGCGATGGGCTTCGGGCGCCTGGCCAAGCGGAAATTCGCGGTCGATGGTAACCGCGAGCGCGCCCGCTTTCCAGGCCGCGAACAGGTCGGCGGCGCGGCCGCGGACTTCATCCGAGCTCGCCATGTAGTCGGCGAGGTGCGGGCGGGTGAGAAAGACCGAGCCGGCTTCGGCGAGATCGAGCACCGCGACCGGGTCGGGCTGGCCGGAACTGGCCCCGAAATTGACGCAGGTGCCGCGCCGGGCGAGCGAACGGAGACTCCTCGCCAGCGTGTCGCGGCCGACCGAATCGTAGACGACATTGACCCCCTTGCCGTCGGTCAGGTGCATGACTTCCTCGCGGAAATCGGTGTCGCGATAAAGGATGCAATGGTCGGCGCCGCGTTTCTTGGCGATCTCGGCCTTGGCCGGCGAGCCGACGGTGGTGAGCACGCGCGCGCCGCGCCGCTTGGCGAGTTGGATCAGCAACTGGCCGACGCCGCCCGCGCCGGCGTGGATCAGGCAGCTATGGCCCGGCTCCAGCCGG
The DNA here is from genome assembly GCA_016872535.1 of Rhodospirillales bacterium. Taxonomy (NCBI): domain Bacteria; kingdom Pseudomonadati; phylum Pseudomonadota; class Alphaproteobacteria; order Rhodospirillales; species Rhodospirillales bacterium. The sequence continues at coordinate 26,711 of VGZQ01000013.1, forward strand.
AACGCGGAATGGGTCAGGTAATGGGCGGTCGAACCCTGCAGCATCAGGGCGGTGGCGATGGGCGCCGGCACGTCCGCCGGCACCGGCACCAGTTTCCACGCCGGCACCGTCGCGTATTCGGCGTAGCTGCCGCGCACGATGCAGTAGGCGACCCGGTCGCCGGGCTTGCAATCGGCAACGCCCGGACCGACCGCGTCGATCACCCCGCACCCTTCCATGCCGATGGTCATGGGCAGCGGGGTCTTGTAGGTGTGCGAGCGCGAATAACTGCCGTCGCGCATATAGACGTCGATGAAATTGACCCCGGCAAGTTCGAGGCGAACGCGCGCTTCGCCCGGCCCGGGTTCGGGCTTGGGCATCTCGCACAGCTTCAGTTCGTCGGCCTTGCCGAACCGCTCGATGCGCACGGCCTTCATCGTTTTTTCGCCCGCCAGCCGCTGTAGAGGGTGTAGGCGAGGCCGAGCACGTTGAACGCCATGATCGCGCCGCTGCCGGGGCGGGTGAAGAACACCGTCCAGTCGTTGTTGAAGCTGATCATGGTGGTCATGAAATTGGTTTCGGCGAGCGGCCCCAGGATCGCCCCCAGCACCATCGGCGCGATCGGAAAGCGGTAGCGCTCGAACAAATAGCCGAGCACGCCGAACGCGGCAATGACCCAGAGATCGCCGACGGTCGAGCGCGACGCCATCGCCCCCATGAAGCAGAACATCACGACGAAGGCCGACGTGATCGCTTCGGGAAACTCCAGTACCCGGACCAGCAGCTTGATGGCGAAGTAGCCGATCAGGCACATGCCGATCACCGACAGGAATACGGCGGCGAAGATCGCATAGACCAAGTCGGCCGACTTGAAGAACACATGCGGTCCCGGTTGCACGCCGTGCAGCATGAACGCGGCGAGGATGATCGCGGTCGCGCCCGAGCCGGGAATGCCCATGGTGAGCAGCGGCACCATCGCGCCGCCGACCGAGGACGTCGCCGCCGACTGCGGCGCGACGATGCCCTCGGCGATACCGGTGCCCATTTCCTTGCGCCGCCTGCCGTATTGGCCCTCGATGCCGTAGCTGACGAAGGAGGCGATGGTCGCGCCCGCGCCGGGAACGATGCCGATGACGAAGCCGATCAGGGAGCCGCGCACGAAGGTCCACTTGGCCTTGAGGGCGGCGACCAAGGACGGCAGCTTGGTCACGATTGTGTCGCGCCCGGAAACAGCCGCCGGCGTGCCGCGCTGCTCGAGCCGGGTCACCACCTCGCCCAGGCCGTAGGCGCCGACCATCACCAGCAGGTACTCGATGCCGTCGGCGAGCAGCGAAAACCCGAAATCGTAACGCAACGTCCCGTGGGTCGGATCGGTGCCCACGGTCGCCAGCAGAAGGCCGATGGCGAGCGAGATCAGGGCCTTGGTCAACTGGCCGCCCGCGAGCGTCACCACCGACATCAGGCCGAGCAGGATGATGGCGAAGTACTCGGGCGTGGAGAGCGCGAGCGCGAAACGCGCGACCGGCCCGGACATGGCGACCATCGCCACCGCCGCGACCATGCCGCCGACCAGCGCCGAGAACAGCGTCCAGCCGAGCGCCAGGGCGGGTTCCCCTTGGCGCGCCATGACGTAGCCGTCCCAGAGCAGCGGCACGTCCATCGGCTCGCCCGGGATGCGGAACAGGATCGAAGTGAACGCGCCGCCGTAGGTCCCCGACACATACATGGCGGTGAGCAGGATCAGCGCCGGCAGGATGCCCATGCCGTAGGTGAACGGCAGCGCCAGCACCACGCCCATCACCAGCGTCAGGCCCGGCAGCACCGCGACGATCAGGCCGAGGACCAGCCCCGCGATCAGCGCGAGCAGGTTGAACGGGTGGAACAACACGATCTGGAAGCCGTTCAGCAACTGGATCAAGCCGTCCATGGCTCAGCGCACCCCGATCACGGCCATCAGCGCGATGGTGAGGTCCTTGAACGGGCCCGCGCCCATCGGCAAGGACACATAGGCGATCCGCTGGAAGATGAAGAAAAATGCGAACGCGCCGCCGGCGGCGATCGCCGCCGCCACGCCCGGACGCGGATATCCGCCGGCGAGAATGATCCCGAACATCAGGAAGAAAGTCGCGATGGTGAATCCGATCCACGGAATCACCGCGACATAGCCGAGCATCAGGGCGATGCCGGCCCAGGCCCACAACGGCTGGCGCGTCGCCGGATCGCCGAATTCGAGCTGCAGGTCGGCTTCGAGTTCGCCCTCGCGGCCGACCGCGCGGGAAGCCTGTTCGATCAACGCACCGAGGCCTTCCTCCGGCGCGCGCGCGAACGATTGCACCGCGCCGACCAGCGCCGCGAGCAGCAGCAGGATCAGGACCGCCTTGGGCCACAACCCGGGACCGGCGTAGCCGGGCCGCGCCGACACGAACCCGTCGGCCACATGCCACAGCCATACCCCGACCGCGAGCACGATCAGGAATGGAATGGCCCGCGCCAACCGCTCGCGCATCCCGATCATGGCTTCACCTGGACGATACGTCGGATTGGCGCCAGCGCGGCGGCAGCGGCCGGCGCAAGCGGCCGGCCGCCGGGCGCGCGCTTACTTCTTTTAGTTCTTCATCAATTTGGCCAACCCGTCGACCTCGCCCTTGATGTAGGCGACGGCCTTGTCGCCGACCAGGACGCTGTCGGGGTCGGCCCACTGATCGGCGAGAAACTTCTTGTACTCGGCGGTCGCGGTCACCTTGGCGATCTTGTCGGCGAGCAGCTTGACCCGGTCGGGGGGCGTACCCGCTTTTATCGTCAACGTGCGGAACTGGTCGGCAACCAGGTTGATGCCGACGTCCTTGCTGGTCTCGATCTTCTCGAACGGCGCGGTCCGCGCATTGGCGAGGAACAGGATCGGGCGCATCTGGTTGCTCTCGATGAAGCTTTTGACGTCGCCCGCCTGTTCGTAGAGGAGATCGACGTGGCCGCCGACCAGCGCCGCGTAGCGCTCGCCCGGCTTGGCGTAGGGCACCGGCGCGAGCTTGATGTTCTTGCGCTTGGCGATGGTGGCGGTAGCGACATCCTCGGGCGAGCCGAGGCCGGTGAGCCCGACCTTGAGCGGATTGGCCTTGGCGGCCTTCTCGACGTCCGCCCAGGTCTTGTAGGGGCTGTCCGCCTTCACGAAATAGCCGGAGCGTTGCTGGATCAACACCGCGACGGGGATCACGTCGTTCATGGTCCAGCGCTGACCGGGGCCGGCGAGCAGGCCGTAGGTGTCGGCGGTCACGATCGCCACCTGATAACCTTCGGGCTGGCCGTTGAGCAGCTTCATCAGGCCGGTCACGCCGGTCGCGCCGGCGACGTTTTCGACCGGCATGGTGACCTTGAGCTCGGACTCCAGCAGACGCGCGAGGTTGCGTCCGGTGACATCGGCGCCGCCGCCCGGCCCCCAGGTCACGATCATTTCGATCGGACGGCTGGGATAGGCTTGCGCCAAGGCGGCGTCCGATACGCCGGCCGCCATCAGCAGGGCGGCGCCGGCGAGACCGGCGAAACGGCCAAGAGCATTGCGATGAGTAAGCGTCATGATTTCCTCCCCGAGTACTCGCGCGGAACGCGCGAATGCGATGTTTCTGTTGGCATGCGATACCTTGTAGCGCTGGCGAAGTTACTCTTCACCAAAAAAACAGGAAAATCCAATAAGATTGTAACTTTACTTCAATATTTTTTACGAAAAAAGCGTCAACCGCTTGGCGCCGGGGCGTTTCCGCCCACGGCCGGGATCGTCCAATCTTTCCCGGGGACCGCGTCCATCAGTTCGCGGGTATAGGGATGGCGCGGGTTGCCGAAGATATCCTCGACCCGGCCGTGCTCGACGATGCGGCCTTGATGCATCACCGCCACGCTGTCGGCGACCTGGGCCGCGACCCGGAGGTCGTGGGTGATGAACAGCATGGTGAGGCGGAGCCGCGCGCGAATGTCGGCGAGCAGCCGCAACACCTGATCCTGGACCGAAACGTCGAGCGACGAGACCGGTTCGTCCGCGATCAGCACTTCCGGCTCGAGGGCGAGCGCCCGCGCGATGCCGATGCGTTGGCGCTGGCCGCCGGAAAATTCGTGCGGGAAGCGGTCGGCCGCGCGCCGGTCGAGGCCGACCAGTTCGAGCAATCGATAGGCCCGCTCCAGCGCGTCGGCCAGGGAAACGCCGTGAATGACCGGCCCCTGGGCGATCAGCCGCCCGACCTTCAGGCGCGGATTCAAGGAGGCGAAGGGATCCTGGAAAATCATCTGGATGCGCTTGCGGAAACGCCGCATCTCGTCGCCCGCCAGCGAGCGCAGATCGGTGCCGTCGAGCACGATGCGCCCCGTGTCGGCTTCCAGCAGACGCACGACGCAGCGCGCCACCGTCGATTTGCCCGAACCCGATTCGCCGACGATGCCGAGGGTTTCGCCGCGCCGGATGGTGAAGCCGACTTCCCGCACCGCCCGCACCACGCGCGCCGAACGGCCGAACAGGCCGCCCCCCGAGCTGAACGACTTGTCGAGGCCCTCGACCGCGAGCAGCGGCGGCGCCGCGCTTTCGCGCGCGCGCGGCTTCGGCGTCAGGGTCGGCACCGCGGCGATGAGCGAGCGGGTGTAGGGATGCCGCGGGCGGTTAAGAACATCGTCGGCCTCGCCGAATTCCACCAGCCGCCCCTTCTGCATCACCGCCACCCGGTCGGCGATTTCGGCGACGATGCCGAAATCGTGGGTGATGAAGAGAACGCCGGTGCCGTGCTCCGCCTGCAATTCCTTGATGAGCTTCAGGATTTGCGCCTGGGTGGTGACGTCGAGCGCGGTGGTCGGCTCGTCGGCGATCAGGATCGCCGGTTCCAGCACCAGCGCCATCGCGATCATCGCCCGCTGGCGCTGGCCGCCCGACAGCTCGTGCGGATAGGCGTGCGCAATGCGCTCCGGATCGGGCAGGCGCACATCGGCCAGAATCGAAACGACCCGCCGGCGGCGCTCGGCGCGCGGCACGCCCTCGTGTACCGCCATCACCTCCTCGATCTGCTCGCCGATGGTCATCAGGGGATTGAGCGCGGTCATCGGGTCTTGAAAGATCATGGAAATGCGCTGGCCGCGGATCTGCCGCATGCGGATGGCGGACACCCGCAGGATATTTTCCCCTTCGAACAGGATTTCGCCCCCCGTCACGCGGAGCCGCGGCGGCAGCAGCCCCATGGTCGAGAGCGCGGTGACCGACTTGCCCGAACCCGATTCGCCGACCACGCACAGGATTTCGCCCGGCCGCAAGTCCAGGCTGAGATCGGCCACCGCGTGCGCGCGGTCGCCTCCCCCCGGCAGCGCCACCGACAGGCCGTTGATCCGCAGCACCGGGTCGGACACCGGGTTCATCGGTCGCGCAGGCGCGGGTTCAGGGCGTCGTTCAGCCCCTCTCCCACCAGGTTGATGGACAGCACCGTGAGCAGGATGGCAAGCCCCGGAATCGCGCACAGCCACCACGCCGTGCGCAGAAACGTGCGGCCCGAGCCGATCATGAATCCCCAGCTCATGACGTTGGGATCGCCGAGGCCGAGGAACGCGAGCGCGGATTCGATCAGGATCGCGGTCGCGACCATGAGCGAGCCGGTGACGATGATCGGCGACAGGCAGTTAGGCAGGATTTCGCGGAAGATGATGGCGATGTCGCGCATGCCGAGCACCACGCACGCCTGGACGAATTCGCGGTTGCGCATGGCCAGGAACTCGCCGCGCACCAACCGTGCCACCGGCGGCCATGTCACCGTCGCGATGGCGACGACGATGCTTCCGATCGAAGGCGACAGCACCGCCACCAGCACCAAGGCGAAGACGAAGGTCGGAATGGTCTGGAAGAACTCCGTCAGCCGCATGAGAACGTCATCGAGCACCCCGCCGTAATACCCGGCGAAGCCGCCGACCGTGCTGCCGACCACGACCGCGATGACGGTCGCCACCAGTCCGATCATCAGCGAGGTGCGCGCGCCGTGGACGATGCCGGCGGCGACGTCGCGCCCGAGCGAGTCGGTGCCGAACAGGAAGGTCCCGAACGGCGGCTCGAACGATCCGCCGACCCGCTGGAAGGGATCGCCCGGATAGAGCAACGGCGCGGCGAACGCGAGCAGCAGCACCACGCCCAGGATCGTGCCGCCGATGATCGCCGCGCGATGCGAGAGGATCCGGCCGAGAAATTCCTTCATGTGCCCGCCCGCCCCTTCGTCAGCCGACCTCGATGCGCGGATCGACGAAGGTGTACAGCAGATCGACCAGCAGGTTGACGATCACCACCAGGCACGCGGACAGGAAGAAAATGCCGAGCAGCAGGTTGAAATCGCGCGCGAACAGGGATTGGAACGCCAGCAGCCCGAGCCCCGGCCAGCCGAACACCGACTCGACGATCACCGATCCGCCGAGCAGATTGCCGGTCTGCACGCCGGCCATGGTGAACACCGGCAGCAGCGCGTTGCGCAGCACGTGGCGGAACGTGACCCGCCGTTCGGACAACCCCTTGGCCCGCGCGGTGGTGACATAATCCATGCGCGACTGTTCGATCATCGCCGCCCGCATCAGCCGGGCGTAGAGCGCCATGTAGAACAAGGACAGGGTAATCGCCGGCAGAACCAGGTGGCGCGACACGTCCACCACCCGCTCCCAGCCCGAATAGAACATGCCGACCGACTCCATTCCGGTCGCCGGCAGCCAATCGAGCTTGAGCGAAAACGCGACGATCAGCATGAGCCCGACCCAGAACAACGGCGTCGCGTAGGACACGATGGCGAGGATCGAAATCATGGTGTCGCGCCAGCTGCCTACCCGGGTCGCGGCGAGGAGCCCCAGCAACACGCCGGAAGCGACCGACAGCACCAGGGTCGCGCCCATCAGCAGCAGCGTCGGCCCCAACCGCTCGAGGATCAGATGGAGAACCGGCATGTTGTGGCGAAAGGAAAAGCCGAGGTCGAGCAGCAGAACGTTTTTGACGTAATAGAAAAGTTGCGTGAACAGCGGCTGATCGAGACCGAAGCGCTGGCGCAGCATGGCCATGTATTCGGGCGTGGCCGACCCCGCTTCCCCGGCGAGAACGTCGGCGGCGTCGCCCGGGGCCAGTTGCAGCAGGAAGAAGTTGGTGACGACGATGCCGAGCACGATCGGCACCGCCTGCCCCAGGCGGCGGGCGATATAGCGAAGCCGCTTGCGGGCAACGCTCATCGTGCGAACCGCGCGTTCGCGCCCGCCGACCGTGGGGCGGGAATCACGACTTCAGGTACGCCTGGTCGAAGTTGCCGAGGACTCCGAGCGCGCTGTCGATGATCTCGACGTACTTGTTGTTATAAATGGTCGGGAACTCCAACTCGTGGATATAAGTGATCGCGCATTCCTCGACCACGATCTGCTGGAACTCCTTGTAGAGCTGGGCGCGCTTGGCCGCGTCCGGCTCGATCGCCGCCTTGTCCATCAGCTCGTCGGTCTTGGGCGACGACCAGCCGGTGTTGTTGACGAACACCGTGCCCTTGCGGATCGACGCCGAGTGGTGCATGCGGTGCACGCCGATGACCGGATCGGGGAACGTCTGCAGCCAGTTGCTGGTGAACTGGAAGTCGTACTCGGTGTAGACGCGCCGGAGCCAGGTGGCGACGTCCTCGTAGCGCAGGGTGACCTTGATGCCGAGCTGGTCGAGGCGCTGCTTGACGTATTCGCCGAACCGCTGCCACTCCTCCCCGTAGGGCGTGATGTCGTGGGTCACCTCGAAGCGCACGCCGCTGGCGTTGCGCTTGAAGCCGGCTTCGTCGAGCAGGCGGTTGGCGATCTCGAGGCCGTTGGCGACCTCGTAGTTCTTGACGTCGCTGGTGTAAAGCCCGCTCGCCTTGAAGTTCGAGTTGATCGGACCGGTGGCGACGCGGCCGAAGCCGAACCAGATCTTGTCGATGATGTACTTGCGTTCGAGCGCGTAGGCGACCGCCTGGCGCACCTTCTTGTTGTCGAACGGCGCCTTGCGGGTGTTGAAGTCGATCTGCACGATCGGCGAGGAGCTTTCGTAGCCCTTCTTGGTCACCGTGATGTGTGGCAGCTTGGCGAGCTGAATCACGTCGCTGTAGGGCACCGCGCCGAACCCGGCCAAATGCACCTCGCCCTTTTCCAGCACCGCCGAGCGGGTGGCGGTGTCGGCGATCGAGCGCACGACGACCCGTTCCAGATACGGCTGACCCGACTTGAAGTAATCGCCGAAACGGTCGAAGCGGATGTACTGGCCGCGCTTCCATTCCACGAACTTGAACGGTCCCGCGCCGACCGGCTCGTTGGCGTACTTGCTGTTCTTGATGTCGGTGCCCTCGAACAGGTGCTTGGGCACGATCGGCGTCTCGAAGCCCGACAGCACCATCATCATGTAGGGCGCGGGCTTGTTGAGCCGGAACACCGCCGTCTGCGGGTCGGGGGTTTCGATTTTCTCCACCTCCTTGAAGCTGTTGGCCGCGCGCGGATGGAACTTTTTCAGCACTTCCATGATGCTGAACTGCACGTCGGCGCTGGTGAGCGGCTTGCCGTCGTGGAACTTCACCCCGCGGCGCAGCTTGAAGGTCACCGTGCGGCCCTGGTCGGTCACGGTCCAGGATTCGGCGAGACTCGGCTTCGGGCTGAGGTCGAAATTGTATTCGAGCAGGCCGGCGTAGGCGCGCGTGCCCGCCTGGCTGACCGGGATCGACGTGCTGAGGAAGGTGGCGAGCGTCGGCACCTCGGGCTGCACCAGGTGAACCAGGGTGCCACCGACCTTGGGCTTGGCCGCAAGCGTCGAACCCGGCAGCAGCCACGAGCCGAGCGCGGCGCCGGCCGCGACCGTGCCGGTGCCTTTGAGAAAAGTCCGCCGATCCCAACGTTGGGCGATGTCGTCCGCGCTCATGGTGGCCTCCCCGGGATGAAGTTGTGTGAATGAAAAAACGGTCCAAGCCGTTTTTATTAATTCCGATTATTAAAGTTCCCAAAGGACGGCGCTGTCAACGTCCGACTGCGCCGTGTCGACGGGGCGCCGGGTGCCGGCGGCAAGATCGCGGCCATGAACCGTCTTCACGGCAACGCGGCCGCCCACAATGGCCGCCAACGGCGCTATCCGCCATGACTGCCCGCCACGGCACCCAGGACCACGAGCAGGCTGGCCGTCAGCAACACCCAATGGAAACGCTCGATCAGGGCGAAGATCCGTTCCGGCCGCTCCTTGGCGCGGGCCTCAAACCACCGGCGCAGAAACAAGGGCTCGGCGGCAAACAGGACGAAGGTGAAAATCGCCCAGATCGCGACCATGCCGTGCATCCACCAGAAAACCGGGTCGGCGAAGCGGTGCCAGAGGTCCCATCGGACCAGCAGATGTAAACCCGTCGCTCCGACCAGCAGCGTCGTGATCCGGGCCTGGACGGCGAAGCGCTTTTCCACCTTTTCGAAGAAAGCCGCCCGCTCGGCCGGATCGCGGGTCTCGCGCACGGCGGGCAGCAGCACGGTCGTGACGAAGGCCACCCCGCCGATCCACAAAACGACGCCAACGACGTGCAGGGCGCGGGCCGCGACGATGTCATCCATCGGTTCCGTCCTTCCTCTCCACTCGGCGCGGTCGACGATATCCCGGAATGCGTCGGCAGTTTCCAAATAATCCGCGACCTCGCGGATCGCGCCGGTCCCCGGTGCCGGTGGCCTCCCCGGGGGCAAGTCGCGCGGATAAAAAAGCGGATCGAACCGCCTACCTCGACTGGTGGTGCGGCACGTCGACGAGACGGCGGGTGCCGGCCGCAAGATCGTAGACGTGGAACGAATTCATGTTGCGCCCGTAGAGATGCAGGCTGACCGCCTGGGCGCGGTCGTCGGGAACGCCGGTGACGTGGATGTGATCTGGGTTCGGCACGAACGTGCTGACCGCGCCTTCGGGCAGCAGCGTGCCACCGCCGCGCCGGAGGCGGATACCGTGGTCGCTTCGGATCGCGCCGTCGACCGACATATAATTGCGTTCCTCCAACACGCCCCGCAGCACCCCGACCACGCCCCAGCAGCCGTGGTCGTGGATCGGCGTCCATTGGCCGGGGAGCCAGACCAGCGCGAACAGGGACAGTTCGCCATCCTCGGACATGTGGATGGCGTTGCGCGCATAATGATCCGGGTCGCTGCGGAAATGTCCCGGCGCGAGAAAGGTTTTGGAACCGAGCAGCAGATCGCGCATCAGCGGCGCGATCTTCTCGACCACCGTCGCCGCTTCGCGTTCGGCCGCCATGACCGCGCGGCAACGCGCGACGAATATGGCCAGCTCGCCGCCTGCGGGTTGTGCCGTGGTCAACGGAAGCCCCCTTCTCGCCCATTCAAACGCGCCCATTCAAGCATGGGCCGCGCGGCGACGGTACCACCTAAATATTTCGCTTGGAGGCGGCAGCGGGGCCGACCAAAATGCCGGTCGGGAGAGATACCGGAAATGGCGCTTCGAGGGGGCGGCGGCCAATCGTCGATGTTGTCCGCGATCGTCAACCGGCGTGTCGGTTTGATGGTGTTCGGTTTCGCCGCCGCGTTCGTGCTCTGGTACGCGAGCGTCAAGTGGCTGCCGTTTCCCGCGTTCCGGCGCCTGCCCGATCCGGTCGGCGTCCTCCAGGAATGGCTGAGCCGCGATCCGGCCTACGGCATTTCCGTCTTCACCGCCGATTACTACGTCCACATCCTCTACAGCACCTACCGCGCGACCACCGCGTTCGCACTGGCGGTCGTGCTCGGGGTGCCGCTCGGCATCATGATGGGCTGGAAAACGACGGTGCGCGAGTATTCCGACGCGCTGCTCACGTTGCTGCGCCCGATTCCGCCGCTGGCTTGGGTGCCGCTCGCCATCCTGCTGTTTCCGGGCACCGAACCGGCGGTGATTTTCGTCGTCTTCCTGGTCGCGTTCTACGCCACCACCCTCAACACCTGGGTCGGCGTGCGCGCGATCGACGTCGCCTACTTCCGCGCCGCGCTCTGCCTCGGCGCGCGGCCCGTCGACGTGCTGCGCGACGTCATCATCCCGGGGGCCATGCCCTCGATCTTCACCGGATTGCAGATCGCCATGGGCGCGGCCTGGTTCTCGCTGGTCGCGGGCGAAATGATCGCCGCCCGCTACGGCCTCGGCTACGTGATCTGGGAGGCCTACAACCTGATCCAGTACCCGACCATCGTCATCGGCATGGTGACGCTCGGCTTCGTCGGTTACGTGTGCAGCGCGCTGATCCGAGTCGCCGGCGACCGGCTGATGCGCTGGCACCAGAAGAACATCGGTGCGGTCCGTGGCTAGCGCGCCCGCAACCGCCGTCAACGGCGCGGTGACGATCGATGCCGTCGGCAAGGTCTACGGCGAAACGGTGGTGGCGCTGGAGGATTGCAGTCTGGAGATCGCCGCCGGCGAGTTCCTCGCCCTGGTCGGGCCGTCCGGGTGCGGCAAGAGCACGCTGCTCAACATCCTCGCCGGGTTCGACCATCCGACCCGGGGCACCGTCACCCTCGACGGCGCGCCCTTGGCGTCCGCCGACCGGGCCGCGCACCCGGGCCCCGACCGCATCGTCGTCTTTCAGGAAGGCGCGCTTTTTCCCTGGAAAACGGTGCTCGACAACGTGACCTACGGCCTCAAGGTGCAGCGGCAAACGGCGCCGGAGGAAGCGCGGGCACGGGCGCTCGACATGCTCGCGCGCTGCGGCGGGCTCGACCGCGTCGCCCACCAGTTTCCGGGGCAGATTTCGTCGGGCATGCAGCGCCGGGTCGAGCTGGTGCGCGCGCTGATCAACGACCCCAAGATGCTGCTGCTCGACGAGCCGTTCCGCGCCATGGACACGGTCTCCAAGGGGCGCATGCACCAGCATTTGCTGGACATCCACGCGCAATTCCCGAAAACCGTCTTTTTCATCACCCACGACCTCGAGGAGGCGATCCTGCTCGCCGACACGGTCGCGGTGATGACCACCCGGCCGGGGCGCATCCGCTCGCGGGTCGCGGTCGATCTGCCGAGGCCGCGCCACGCCAGGATGATCGCCTCGGAACGCTTCGTCGCCCTCAAGGAACAACTGATCGCCGCCGTGCACGAGGAGGCCCTGAAGGCCTTCGAACGCGGCGAACGGGAGTTGGCGTGATGGCCGCCAAGGGCCGAACGCAAAACGCCGTCGCGCGCCTGTTCGCCCATTGGCGCGGCGCGGTGGCCATCGTCGCGTTCGTCCTCGTCTGGCAGATTCTGGGCACGATGTCGTCCACGTTCGGCGGCAAGATCCCGACCCCGACCCAAGTCACGCAAACCTTCTTCGCCTCCTTCGTCGACGATCCGCGCTATTGGCGCAACTGGGCGGCGAGTTTCGAGCGGGTGCTGTGGGGGTTCGGTTTCGCGCAATTGTTCGGCATCCCGCTCGGCATCGCGCTTGGTCTCAGCCGCACCACCGAAGAAATCGTGTTCCCGGTATTCGAGGTGCTGCGCCCGATTCCGCCGCTCGCCTGGGTGCCGGTCTCGATTCTTTTTTGGCCGACGCACGAGGCCAGCATCATCTTCATCACCTTCATCGGCGCCTTCTTCGTCATCGTCATCAACGTCTTCGACGGCATCCGCCACATCCCCGAGCGTTATTTTTGGCTGGCGACGTCGCTCGGCGCCACGCCCTGGCGGATTTTTCTCCGCATCGTCCTGCCGGCGGTCATCCCCTCGGTCGCGGTCGGCATGACGCTCGGCATCGCCATCACCTGGGACGTGCTGGTGGCGGCCGAGATGATCGCGGGCGACCTCGGCCTCGGCCGGCTGACGTGGGAAGGCTACGTCAGCAACACGCCCGAGATCGTGATCGTCGGCATGATCAGCATCGGCATCGCCGGGTATCTCTCGGCGCGCATTGTCGATTATATCGAGGCGCGGCTGATGCCCTGGGCGCAGCATGATCCGAAATTCCGGGGGCGGCGATGAGCGGCGGCGAACTCCGCGCCGAGAATTTGAGCAAAACCTACCGCGCCAAGGGACAGGCCCCGGTGCGCGTATTGGACAATTGCTCGCTCGCGGTCGCCGCCGGGAGGCTCACGGTGCTGATGGGGCCTTCCGGTTCGGGCAAATCGACCCTCGCCTACATCCTCGCCGGCTACGTCGCGCCCGACCGGGGGCGGGTGCTGCTCGACGGCGCGGCGGTCGAGAAGCCCGGTCCCAATCGCCTGATGGTGTTCCAGGAAACCACCTTGTGGCCGTGGATGACGGTCGCCGACAACGTGCTGTTCGGGCCTTCGGTGCGCACCGCCGGCGCCAAGGCCGAGGCCCGCGCCAAGGCGCGCGACCTGCTCCAGCGCTTCGGCCTGCTCGACTTCCAGGACAAGTTTCCGGGCCAGCTTTCCGGCGGAATGAAGCGGCGCGCCGAGATCGCGCAAGCCCTGATCAACGAGCCGCGCGTCCTGATCATGGACGAGCCGTTCCGCGGGCTCGACGTGATGACGCGCGAATTGATGCAGGAGTATTACCTCAAGGTTTTCGAGGAATCCCGCCCGACGACGCTCTTCATCACCTCGGAGATCGAGGAGGCCATATTCCTCGCCGACGTGATTTTGTTCATGGACCCGAAGCTGGGCCGGGTCGGCCGCGCGATCGAGGTCGATTTGCCAAGGCCCCGGACCTTCGAGATCATGGCCTCGGCGCGATACCGGGAAATCAAGGAACAGGCGCTGGAAACCCTGTACGCGCACGAGGAATCCGAGCACTATTCCCCGCAACAAACCCCGATGGGAGGCTGATATGGGAATTGGCAGGAAACTCGCCGGCTTGACGCTGGCCGGCGCGATCGCGGCGACGGCGCCCGCCTCGGCCGCGGAACCGGTCGACATCACCTACGGCTATCATCCGTACTGGACCGGCGGCTGGAACGGGGTGGTCATCAAGCACAAGGAGCTGTGGAAGAAATACCTGCCCGCCGGCAGCAAAGTGCGTTTCGAGCCCCACCTGACCGGCCCGCCCATGGTCAACGCCATGCTCGCCAACAAGATGCAGGTCGGCACCATGGGCGACATGCCCTCGCTGGTGGCGACCACCAAGCGCAGCATCGGCGATTTGCGGCTGGTGTCGGTGCCGATGTTCAGCCGCGGCCAGCAGTGCAACAAGATCCTGGTCCGCAAGGACGCGCCCGCGTTCGCCACTTACCAGGAGGCGATGGCCTGGATGAACGGCAAGCCCTTCGCCGTTCATCGCGGCACCTGCGCCAACCGTTTCACCGAATCGATCATCGCCAAGGGCGCGTTCAAGCCCGCCAACATCGTCTACACCGCGATCGAGGTGATCGCCAGCAACTTCGAGAGCGGCAAGCTCGACGCCGCCGCCATGTGGGAACCGCACGCGCGGCGCGTGGTCGAACTCGGCCACGCCAAGTACGCCGCGACCGGCGCGCCGTGGAACGAAGCCGACGCCAACTTCTCGCTCATGCGCCAGGATTTCATCGAAAAGAACCCCGAGGCGGCGGCCGGCTGGATCAAGGCCGAGATCGAGGCGCTCCGCTTCATGATCGAGAAGCCGAACGAAATGGCGCAGATGATCGTCGACGAGGTCAAGGGCTACGACCACAAGACCGCGTGGAAGGCCCTCTACGAAGGTCATCCCGACGCCATCGGCGGCGTCCCGGAAACCTACGTCGCCAAGATGGTGTTCGACGCCGACGTGCAGCAGCTGATGAAGAACGGCTACGACTTCCTGCTGCAGCTGAAGGTGATCAAGGACGGCGACGTGCCCAAGGACCCGATCAACGACGCGCCCTTGAAGAAGGCCTTGGCCGACATGAAAGCGTCGGCCCCGGTCGGCGTCATCAAGCGACCTTAATCGAAATATCACGCAACAGGGGAGAGACCCATGACCGATCCCGCGAAAACCACGGCCCGTCGCGCCGGGATTTGGCTTGCCGGCACCGCCGTCGCCATCCTGACCGCCGTCGGCCTGCCCGCGCGCGCCGACGAAACCTGCCAATCGCCCTACATGCCGATGATCACCGGTGTCGAGGAATACGTCTATGTCTGGACCCTCGGCGTCGAAGGCATGGGCGACGGTTCGGACAAGCTGGTGACCGTGGATGTGCGCGAAGGTTCGCCCACCTTCGGCAAGGTGGTCCATACGATCTCGACCGGCGGCCGCCACGAAGCCCACCACGGCGGCTTCACCGACAATCGTCGCTTCTTCTGGGCCGGCGGCCTCGACGACAGCAAGATCTTCGTCTTCGACGTGTTCTCCAACCCGGCCAAGCCGCGCCTGGTCAACACCATCGCCGATTTCGTCAAGGCGAGCGGCGGCGCGGTCGGGCCGCACACGTTCTACGCGCTCCCCGGCCGGATGATGATCACCGGGCTTTCCAACGACAAGGATCACGGCGGGCGCACCGCGCTGGTCGAATACACCAACAGCGGCAAGTACGTGCGCACCCATTGGATGCCGACCAAGGAGTCGATGCCCAAGCTCAAGGGCATCGAGCACGCCGACGGCTACGGCTACGACGTGCGCGCGCTGCCGCGCAAGAACGTGATGCTGACCTCGTCGTTCACCGGCTGGTCCAACTACATGATGGACTTCGGCAAGATGCTGAAGGACGAAGCCGCGATGAAGCGCTTCGGCCAGTCGGTGGTGCTGTGGAATCTCCACACCCGCACGCCGAAGCAGGTGTTCCACGTGCCCGGCTCGCCCCTCGAAATCCGCTTTGCCTGGGGGCCGCGCAGCAACTACGCCTTCACCAGCACCGCGCTCACCTCCAAGCTGTGGCTGATCCACGAGGACGACAAGGGCGAATGGCAGGCGAAGGCGGTCGCCGACATCGGCGATCCGTCCAAGATCCCGCTGCCGGTCGACATCAGCCTCGCGGCCGACGACCGCTCCCTCTGGGTCAACAGCTTCATGGACGGGACGACGCGCCTGTTCGACGTCAGCGATCCGCACAAGCCGAAGCAGGTCTACGAGAAGAAGATCGGCCGGCAACTCAACATGGTGTCGCAAAGCTGGGACGGCAAGCGCGTCTATTTCACCAGCTCGCTGCTTGCCAACTGGGACAAGAAGGGCGACGACAACGAGCAGTTCCTGAAGGGCTATGCCTGGGACGGCAAGGAATTGAAGGAACGCTTCGTCCTCGACTTCAACCAGGAAAAGCTCGGCCGCTCGCACATCATGGTGTTCGGCAGCCGGGCGCTCTACGGCCGCTAGAGGCGGACGATAAGGCGGAACGGGGCGGCGCGCCGGGATAAGGTTACGCCATGGTATCGCGCGCGTTGTTCATGGGCGGGGCGTTGCTCGCGTTCGGGCTCGGCGCGGCCGCCTATGCCCACGACCGCGCGGCGCACAACGAACCGGCGGCCGCGACGGTGTGGGCGGAACGGACGCCCGAGTTCGACTACGACCCGCCCGTCCCCGGCACGTACGAACTGCCCGAACTGCGCGACGCCGGCGACGGCGCCGTGCTCGACATCCGGGGAGCACCCAAAAGGCTGCGCGACATCCTCAGGGGCAAGATCACGCTGCTGAGCTTCATCTACACCAACTGCGGCGACGCCAAGGGTTGCCCGCTCGCGACCGCGGTCCTCGCCGACATTTTCCGGGCGGGTTCGGACCAGCCGGACTTGGCCGCCAACCTCAGACTCGTCACCTTGAGCTTCGATCCCGGCCACGACACCCCCAAGGTGATGGCCGAATACGCCGCGCCGCTGCTCGCGCTGCGCGAAGGCCGGCCGAGCTGCGAGTGGTCGTTCCTAACCACGGCGGCGGAGGACGACCTCGATCCGATTCTCGCCGACTACGACCAGCTGGTGGTCAAGAACCTCGGCCGGGACAACGCCTTCGACGGCACGTTCGAGCATCTGCTCCGCGTCTACCTGATCGACCGCGCCGGGCGGCTGCGCAACATCTACGGCGTGTCGCTGCTCGACCCACGGCTGCTGGTCGCCGACGCCAAGACCTTGTTGCTCGAAGAACGCGGCGTCCGTCCCCAATGAAATCGTTCGCGGCGCTGATCGGCGTCGGCGTCGGCGTCCTCGCCTTCGCTCCCGGCGCGCGCGGCGCCGATATCGACGACCGGGCGCTGGCGCGCGTGCGGACGCCGCCGCTCGGCCTGCCCGCGGTGCCGGTTCCCGCCGACGACCCGCCGACCCGGGAAACGATCGCCCTCGGGCGCAAGCTGTTCTTCGACCGTCGCCTGTCCGCCAACGGCACCATCAGTTGCGCCATGTGCCACGTCCCGGAACAAGGCTACACCCTGAACGAATTGGCGACGCCGGTCGGCATCGAGGGCCGCTCGGTGCGCCGCAACGCGCCGACGGTGGTCAACGCGGCGTTTCAGAAATCGCTCTTCCACGACGGCCGCGCGACGACGCTGGAAGAGCAGGCGCTGCTGCCGCTGGTCGACGCCGACGAGATGGGCAATCCCTCCCTCGACCACGTGGTCGCGCGCCTGCGCGGCTTGCCCGACTACGCCGGCCTCTTCGAGCGCGCCTTCGGCCGCGCCGCCGACGCCGCGACGCTTGCCCGCGCCGTGGCCGCCTGGCAGCGCACGCTCGTTTCCGGCAATTCGCCGTTCGACCGTTGGCGTTTCGGCAGGGACGAAACCGCGCTCGGCCCGGCGGCGCGGCGCGGCTTCGCCCTCTTCGGCGGCAAGGCGGGCTGCGCCGGTTGCCACGCGATCGGCCCCGATCACGCGCTGTTCACCGACCACCGCTTCCACAACACCGGCGTCGGCGCGCCCGCGCCGCCCACCGTGGGCGTGCGCGTCGAACTCGCGCCCGGCGTTTACACCGTCCTTCCCCACGAGGTGGTCGCCGCGGTGAGCGAGCCGGCGAAGCCCGACCTCGGGCGCTTCGAGATCACCGACGATCCCGCCGACCGCTTCGCCTATAAGACGCCCTCCTTGCGCAACGTCGCCTTGAGCGCGCCTTACATGCACGACGGATCGCTCGCGACCCTTGCCGACGTGGTGCGGTTTTACAACGGCGGCGGACGGCCCAACCCCGGTCTCGATCCCTTGATCCGGCCCTTGGGGCTGAATGAATCCGAAATCGGCGACCTGGTCGCCTTTCTCGAAAGCCTGACCGGCGCCGACATCGCCGATCTGATCGCCGACGGACGCAGCGTCGCCGTCGGCAATCCGTGATGCCGTTCGCGCACGCCGCGCCGACGCGACGCGCCCAAATTAACGCCGTCGCGGCGCGGCGGTCGCGATGGGGCGCAGTTGCGCCATGATCTCCTCGGCGCGCGCGACGCCGGCGGGGTCGACCGGCACGCCCGCCGCCGCCAGGCTGCGCGCCGTCCAGGTGTTGCACGTGTTCGCCAGATTGAATGCGCCGGTCGCCGGATAGAACAGGCTGTAGGAGTAAAGCCCGGGCGCGTTCGCGCGGGCGCGCGCGGCACCCGAACGGGCGAACGTCGCGTCGAGCGCTCCGACCAGCCGCCGGAAGCTTTCCGGCGAAAGCCCGAGTTCGATTACCTCGGAGCGCGGATAGACGTCCCGCGGGTGGGCCGGCAATCCGGCCATGTGCACGACGGCGGGGTTGGCCCCGAACGCGGCGCCGAGCGCCAGGGCGAAGGTTGGCTTGGGCGCGGGATAGTACTCGGCATCGCCCCAACCGAATTCGAGATACGGGGCGTGGACGAAATCGTCCGCCTCGGGAATCGCGTCGGGCGGCAGCGCCGCGCGCGCCACCACGATGCCCGTATGCCAGTCGTTGCTGGTGACGTGGACGGCGATGTCGCCCCGCCACGGGCCGGCGAGCGGGGCGGGCGATTCGATCGGCGGGGCGGGCTGGCACGCGGCCGCCGCGAGCAGAGCCAGCGCAAGTCCCAACCGTGCAAGCCTGGGGCACATCCCGAAAAGTATGGCGGTTCGGGCGACTAAAGGGAACTACTGCCGGCACCGGCGGTTTTCGGCAAGGCTTTCGTTCCGTTGCGTGACCCGTTCAATCGTGCGCCCGGCGTTCGAGCTTGGCCGGATCGCGAATGCGAATATGGGCGCGCTCCAACGCGATCGCCCCGTCGCGCTCGAGTTCCTTGAGCGCCCGCTGCACCACCTCGCGCACCGAGCCGACCATGGACGCAATTTCCTGATGCGTGATGCGCGCGCAGGCCGGACGTTATCCCCGCGGGCCTCGTCGTCGGGAAACGCCCACGCCTGTGGGCGGCTGCCGCTCGCTCCGGCGCTTCAGGCAGCGCGCTCGCGGGCAGCTAGAACGGTATTTCGTCGTCTAGCGCGTCGAGTCCGTTTGATGGAGGCAGCGCACCCTTTGGCAGCGGTAGGTTCGTCACGATGAACAGGTTGAGAATGTCGTCCCTGTCGATGAACATGATCTGCGAGCGCTTGATCGCGTCCAGCTTGTTGCCGAGCCAGTTGCGCGCCTGCTTTGTGATTTCGCCGCCGGCGGGCTGACGCAGAGCGCGACGGCACGGCACCTGGGGGTGACGCAGCCGCGGCTCAACGACCTCGTGCGCGGTCGCATCGACAAGTTCAGCCTCGACGCGCTCGTGGTCATGCTCGCCCGCGCCGGCCGCCGCGTGGCTGTCAAGGTCGGGAAAGCCGCCTAAGCGTGCCGGCATACTACCTCGTCAGCGAAATCGGACCCCGGAATGCCTCTCGGCGGCTATCGGGGTGTGGGTGTAGTTGTGGGTAAAAGACAAATACCCATAAAAAATCTTTTATTTTCAATGATGAATGGCGGAGGAAGAATACCCGAAATCCAACGTTCTCTGGCTTGCACTTGCTCGCGGTGCCAGGTTGCTCCGCAAAAAGTTGCAACCATTGTCCAGCACCCGTCCGCCCCATCAGTCATGCCGAGCAGCGGGTCAAGCTCCGATCGCTCGGTGACGGCACCCGGCGTGGCGAAGCGCCAACGGATTTCAAAAAACCAGTACCTTGTCGGCTTCCATGGTTGCCGCGGATAAGGCGTCCATGGTGCTGCGCGCGGGGCCTTCCATCACATCCTCGGCCGCCATGCCCCGGGCATCCATGCAGGTTCCGCAGAGCAGCACCTCGCCGCCGCCGAGAAGGACCTTTTTGAGCATTCGTTCCACGTTGTAGAAGCCGTCCGGCGTCTTCTGCCCTTTTTTTGCCGAGATAACGGCATCGGCCATCAGAAAAACCGTGACTTTCGCGTTTTTCTGGAGTGCGCCCGCAAGCCTAAGGCCGTTGTAAACACGCTCGGTTCCGTAAGGCGGGTCGTTGAGGATAAACAGGATTTTCATGGTTTTTCTCCGTTGCGCGGGGGCTTTGGTTGATTCAACGGCCGGCAAGCGCGGCAATATTCAAATATTCTCTTGAATAATTGATCTAAGAATGGCATCTTGTCAAGCCGCGAAACGGCGAAGACGGCAGCTGGGAGAAAAGGACATGCGCATTTTGGTTCTCGGAGGATCGTTCGGCGGCCTTACGGCGGCGATCACTCTCCGCAAGCATCTGCCGAACGGTCGGCATGAGATTGTCGTCATTTCCAAGGAGAAGCGCTTCATTTTCATTCCGTCGTTGCCGTGGGTGACGATGGGATGGCGGACCCTGGCCAATATTTCCTTTAACCTGGCCCCGACCTTGGCCCGCTGGAAAATCAGTTTCGTTGAGGGCGCCGTGACGCGGATCGAGCCGGAGAAAAAGCGGGTCCATACTGCCGCCGAGAGCTTCGACTATGACTACCTCGTGGTCGCAACCGGCATTCGCAGCGCCAACGAGGCCGTTCCCGGTTTGGGGCCGTTCGACGGCCCCGGGCACTCTCTGATGTCCCCGCCGGAGGCCGAAGAAGCGCGCGACGCCTGGGCGGCTTTTCTC
>VGZQ01000014.1 GCA_016872535.1 Rhodospirillales bacterium
GGTTTGGAACCATAATTGGCCTTATTTTCATTATAGGTTTTGTTATATAAGAATTCGGTTGGTATCGTTAGAAATTCGGTTTCTTTCAGCGCAATGACCCGAATACCCGCGCCCCGCCCCGTCATAGCCGTTTGCGCCCTCGCCGCGGCTGTCTGGATCGCACCGCCCGCCGGCGCGGCCGACCCGGCTGCGGGCGAAACCAAGGCGGCCTCGTGCCGCAGTTGCCACGGCGCCGACGGCAATTCGCCGTTCGACGGCATACCGTCGCTCGCCGCCCAACCGGCGCCATTCATCCAGGCTCAGATCAATTTGTACCGCGAAAACCGCCGGCAGATTCCCGAAATGAACGCGGCGGTTGCCGATCTCAAGGACGGCGACGTCGCCGACATCGCCGCTTACTTCGCGCGACAGAAACCGACCGAGCCGCCCGCCGATACCGATCACGCCCGTTTGCTGCGCGGCCGGGCGCTGGCCGAGGCCCGCAATTGCCAAGTCTGTCACCAGCCCGATTTTTCGGGACGGGACAAGGTCGCGCGGCTCGCCGGCCAGCGCGAGGATTACCTCTTGAAGGCGATGCACGACTTCCTGTCCGGCGCCCGGGTCGGCACCGACGGCATCATGCCCGGCAAGATGCACGCCACCACCGAGCAGGAGATGGCTGACCTCGCCTACTTCTTCGCCCACATCCGTTGAATCCGGCTGGCCCCGGGGCGGGGTTTCCCATAGGTTAGGCGACAGTCTCCGGGCCTTCCCGTCATGAATCAAACGACGAAATCCGCATTCGACTGGAGCGATCCCTTCCGGCTCGACGATCAGTTGAGCGAAGACGAAAAAATGGTGCGCGATTCCGCGCGCGCCTACGCCGAGCACAAGTTGATGCCGCGCGTGATCGAAGCCACCCGACGCGAGCATTTCGACCGCGAAATCCTGAACGAGATGGGCGCGCTCGGTCTCCTCGGCTCGACGCTCCCCGAGGCGTACGGTTGCGCCGGAGTCAATCACGTCAGCTACGGCCTCGCCGCGCGCGAAATCGAGCGGATCGATTCCGCCTACCGTTCGGTGATGAGCGTGCAGTCGTCGTTGGTGATGTATCCGATCTTCGCCTATGGCACCGAAGAACAGCGGAGAAAATATCTTCCCCGCCTTGCCAAGGGCGAATGGGTCGGCTGCTTCGGCTTGACCGAACCCGATCACGGCTCCGATCCCGGCGGCATGAAGACGCGCGCCGAGCGCAAGGGCAACGATGCCTTTGTTCTTACCGGCACCAAGACCTGGATTTCCAACTCGCCCATCGCCGACGTGATGGTCGTCTGGGCCAAGCTCGACGGCGTGATCCGCGGTTTCATCCTGGAGCGCGGCCTGAAGGGCCTGTCGACCCCGAAGATCGAAGGCAAGATGTCGCTACGCGCCTCGCCCACCGGCCAGGTCGTCATGGAGAACGTGGAGGTGCCGGCCGCGAACCTGCTGCCCAACGTCGAGGGCCTCAAAGGGCCGTTCGGTTGTCTCACCAAGGCGCGCTTCGGCATCGCCTGGGGCGCGCTCGGTGCCGCGGAATTCTGCTGGCAGGCGGCGCGGACCTACACCCTGGAACGCTCGCAGTTCGGCCGGCCGCTCGCCGCCAATCAGCTGATCCAGAAGAAGCTTGCCGACATGCAAACCGAAATCGCCATCGGCCTGCAAGCCTGCCTGCGCGCCGGCCGGCTGATGGACGAGGACCGCTGCCCGCCGGAATTAATCTCGCTGATCAAGCGCAATTCCTGCGGCAAGGCGATCGAGATCGCGCGCGCGGCGCGCGACATGCACGGCGGCAACGGCATCGTCGACGAATTTCACGTCATGCGTCATGTGGTCAATCTGGAAACCGTCAACACCTACGAAGGCACCCACGATATCCACGCCCTGATCCTCGGCCGCGCCCAGACCGGCCTGCAGGCGTTCAACTGACGCGGCCCATGAGTTCGTCCCCGCAGATTTCCCGCACCGGCGGCCAACTGCTCGTTCAAAGCCTCGTCGCCAACGGCGCCTCTCACGCCTTCACGGTTCCGGGCGAAAGCTTTCTCGGCGCGCTCGATGCGCTCTATGACGCGCAAAACGCGATCCGCCTGGTCGCCTGCCGCCAGGAAGGCGGCGCCGCCTACATGGCCGAGGCCTACGGCAAGCTCACCGGCCGGCCCGGGATCGCCTTCGTCACCCGCGGCCCCGGCGCGACCAACGCCTCGGTCGGCGTGCACACCGCGTTCCAGGATTCGACGCCGATGATCCTGTTCATCGGCCAGATCGCGCGCCGCACCCGCGACCGCGAAGCCTTCCAGGAAGTCGACTACCGCCGCATGTACGGCCCGCTCGCCAAGTGGGCGGCCGAGATCGACCATCCCGCGCGCGTGCCCGAATACGTCAACCGCGCGTTCCACGTCGCGTGTTCGGGCCGGCCCGGCCCGGTGGTGCTGGCGGTGCCGGAAGACATGCTGACCGAAGCCGCGAACGCCGAAGTCCCCGAGCCCGCGTCCGCCGCCGCCCCCTACCCCGACCCGGCGGCGATGGCGCGATTGCGCGAACTTTTGGCGCGGGCGACGAAACCCTTGATGATCGTCGGCGGCGGCGGCTGGTCGGCGGACGCCACCCGCGACATC
Source organism: Rhodospirillales bacterium (assembly GCA_016872535.1). Lineage (NCBI taxonomy): Bacteria > Pseudomonadati > Pseudomonadota > Alphaproteobacteria > Rhodospirillales > Rhodospirillales bacterium. Next base: position 2,631 of record VGZQ01000014.1, read on the forward strand.
CAGGTGTTCGCCGCCGCCAACAACATTCCGGTCGGTTGCGCGTTCCGCCGCCAGGACGCCTTCGACAACCGCGACGACCGTTACGTCGGCGATATCGGCGTCGCCGTCGCGCCCAAGCTCGCCGCCCGCGTGCGCGAGGCCGACCTTATTCTCGCGGTCGGACCCAGGCTCGGCGAGATGACGACCAGCGGCTATACCCTGCTCGCGCCGCCCGCGCCCAAGCAGACGCTGGTTCACGTTCTGCCGGACGCCAACGAATTGAACAGCGTCTATCGGGCCGAACTGGCGATCGTCGCCGGCATGACGCCGTTCGCCGCCGCGTTGCGCGCGCAGGCGCCCGTGGAGCGCCGGGCGTGGGACGATTGGACGAAGGCGGCGCGGGCCGACTATCTCGACTACGTCAAGCCGCTCGCGATTCCCGGTCCGGTGCAGATGGCGGAAATCGTCGCCTATCTCAATCGGACGCTGCCGAAGGACGCCATCGTCACCAACGGCGCTGGCAATTTCGCGGTCTGGGCGCATCGGTTCTATCAGTTCGGCCAATACGGCACCCAGCTCGGCCCGACCTCGGGCAGCATGGGTTACGGCGTGCCGTCGGCGGTGGCGGCAAAGATCCTCAACCCCGGCCGGATCGTGGTGTCGTTTTCCGGCGACGGCTGTTTCTTGATGAACGGCCAGGAACTTTCGACTGCCGTCGCGCAGGGTGCCAACGCCGTCTTCGTCGTTGTCAACAACGGCATGTACGGCACCATCCGCATGCACCAGGAAAAACGCTATCCGGGCCGGGTGATCGGGACCGAATTGCGCAACCCCGATTTCGCCCAGCTCGCGCGCGCCTACGGCGCCTACGGCGAAACGATAGCGCGCACCGAGGACTTCGCGCCCGCCTTCGAGCGCGCGCTCAAGTCCGACCGCCCGACGGTGCTCGAAATCCGGCTCGATCCCGACGCCATCACGCCCGTCGCCAGGCTTTCGGATTTGCGCGCCAACGCCCTTGCGGCCAAGGGGGCGAAGGGCTAAATCCCCTGGGCGTCGCGAGTCTCCCCGGAGAAATCCCCAGATGACGACTTCCCAGGGCGCAGGCACCCCCGCTCCGCCCCGCCTCGCGCTCGGATTCGGCATGACGTTCGCGGACCTTTACGCCCACGAGGGTCTCGCGCGCCTGGATGCCGCCTTTCTCGCCGATTTGGGCGGGCGCGACGCGACGTTGCGCGCCAGGCTCGATGCCGCCCGCGCCGGCGCGGGCGCGCTCGCCAAGCTCGCCGAATCGGAACTCCTGCTCGCGCTGGCGCCGCACCTCGAATCCTTTCTCGCCCGTCTGTTCGGAATCGAACCCGAGATCGAGGCGCTACGCGCGCGCCAGCGTACCCTTGATCCCCTATGGGAAGTAAAGCGCAACTTCGTCCAGCGCAAAGCGTTGAAAGGCACCAAACCGGAAACGGCGGCGGCGACCGACGGCGCGGGCCTCGCGCGCGAACTCGAAACGCTGATCGGCGCGCCGCTCACCGAGCAATCGTTCGCCGAAGCCGTGGTCGCGTGGGCCAAGGACGCCGCGGCGAACGCCGACAAGCTCGCCAAGGCCGAAGCATACGCCGCGTGGGCCGTGCTGTCGCCCGAAGGCCGCAAGCGCCACGGCGCGGGCGTGCTGTTCCAGCAGCCGGGCAAAATCGATCCCGCCCATCTGGTGCGCCACCTCGACAGCCGGACCGACGAAGGGTTTACCCGTTATGCCATCGCCGAAGGACATCTGCGCCGGCGCGAGGGCTTCGCGCTGACCGATCCGGGCGCCGACCTCGTTCACGCCCTCGACCACGCCAACTACTGCATCTGGTGCCACAAGCAGGGGAAGGATTCCTGCTCGACGGGTTTGCGCGAAAAAGCCGGCGTGGACGGCGCAGCCCCGCCGTTCCGCAAGAGCGCGGGCGGCGTGACGCTGGCCGGTTGCCCGCTCGGCGAAAAAATTTCCGAGTTCCAGCTGCTCAAGGCCGAAGGCGTTCCGGTCGGCGCGCTGGCCATGATCGCGATCGATAACCCGCTCGCCGCCGCGACCGGGCACCGCATCTGCAACGACTGCATGAAGGCCTGCGTCTACCAGAAGCAGGACCCGGTCAACACGCCGGAACTCGAAACCCGGACGCTCAAGGACGTGCTCGAACTGCCGTGGGGGTTCGAAATCTATTCGCTGTTGACGCGCTGGAATCCGCTCAACCTGCGCGCGCCGTTCCCCAAACCTTCGAGCGGGCGCAAGGTGCTGGTGGTGGGCATGGGTCCGGCCGGATTTTCGCTCGCCCACTTCCTGCTCAACGACGGGCACGCGGTGGTTGGCGTCGACGGCCTCAAGATCGAGCCGCTGCCGGGTGAGATTTCCGGCGTCGCCGGCGACGGATCGCGCGTTCCTTTCCGCCCGATCCGCGACGTGCGCGAACTCAGGGAATCCCTCGACGACCGGATGATGGCCGGGTTCGGCGGCGTCGCCGAATACGGTATCACCGTGCGCTGGGATAAAAACTTCCTCAAGATCGTGCGCCTGCTCCTGGAGCGTCGGGCCGAGTTCGCGCTGTTCGGCGGCGTACGCTTCGGCGGCACCATCACCCTGGAGCAGGCCTGGGCGACGGGGTTCGATCACGTCGCGCTCGCCGTCGGCGCGGGGCGGCCGACTGTGATCGAAATTCCGAACGGCCTCGCGCGCGGCGTGCGGGTCGCGTCCGATTTCCTGATGGCGTTGCAGTTGACGGGCGCGGCACGGATGAATTCGCTCGCCAACATGCAGCTCAGGCTGCCGGTGGTGGTGGTCGGCGGCGGGCTCACCGCCATCGACACCGCGACCGAGGCGCTCGCCTATTATCCGCGCCAAGTGGAGAAATTCCTCGCCCGCTGCGAACAAATGAACGCCGAGAGAGGCGGCGGCCCCATGACCTGCGCCGACTGGGACGAGGAAGAGCGGCAGATCGCCAAGGAATTCTTCGCCCATGCCCGCGCCATCCGCGCCGAACGCGCGCGGGCCAAGGCCGAAAACCGCGCCCCGCGCATCGTCGAGATGATCCGAAGCTGGGGCGGCGTCACCATCGCCTACCGCAAGGGATTGGCCGACAGTCCCTCCTACACCCTCAACCACGAGGAAGTGGAAAAGGCGCTCGAGGAAGACATCGCCTTCGCCGAAGGCCTGGCGCCGGTCGAAGTCCAGGTCGACCGCTTCGGCCACGCTTCGGCGCTGGTGTTGGAACGCCAAAAGAAAGGCGCGGACGGTCGTTGGGTCGGCGACGGCCGCGTGACGTTGCCGGCGCGCGCCATCTTCGTCGCCGCCGGCACCCAGCCCAACATCACGCTTGCGCGCGAGGACGCCGTTCATTTCCCGCTCGACGGCAAGTACTTCCAGGCGTGCGACGAAGAGGGCCGGCCGGTCAAACCGGAACGCGCGCTGAGCAAGCCCGCGAACGCGCGCGTGCTGCTGACCCGCGCCGACGACGGACGCTTCGTCAGCTTCTTCGGCGATTCGCATCCGAGCTATTTCGGCAATGTGGTCAAGGCGATCGGCAGCGCCAAGCAGGGCTTTCCGGTGGTTTCGCGCGTGCTGGCCCAGCGCCCGCCCGCCAGCAAGGAAAGCCCGGCACGTTTCTTCGCCGCCCTCAACGACGATCTTCGCCCGATGGTGGTCAAAACCGAGCGCCTGACCCCGGACATCATCGAGTTGGTGCTCAAGGCGCCGGCCGCCGCGCGCGCTTTCCACCCCGGACAGTTCTACCGCCTCCAGAATTACGAAGCGCTGGCGCCGATGGCGGAAGGTACCCGGCTGTTGATGGAAGGGATCGCGCTCACCGGCGCCTGGGTCGACAAGGCTAAGGGCCTGATCTCGATCATCGTGCTCGATATGGAAGGCTCCAGCTCTCTCTGCCGGCTGCTCAAACCCGGGGATCCGGTGGTGCTGATGGGCCCGACCGGAACGCCGACCGAAATTCCGTCGGATGAAACGGTATTGCTGATCGGCGGCGGACTGGGCAACGCGGTGTTGTTCTCCATCGGCCAGGCGCTGCGCGCGGCGGGAAGCCGGGTGCTGTATTTCGCCGGCTATTGGAGCCCGAAGGACCGCTACAAGGTGGAGGAGATCGAACGCGCCGCCGACGCCATCGTCTGGTGTTGCAACGAAAAACCGGGATTCGCGCCGACCCGGCCGCAGGACCGCGCCTTCGTCGGCAACCTGGTCGAGGCGCTCGCCGCCTACGGCGAAGGCCGGATCGACAAGCCGCCGATCCCGCTCCGGGACGTGGATCGTATCATCACCATCGGTTCCGACCGGATGATGGCTGCGGTGGCGGCGGCGCGCCACGGCATGCTCAAACCCCATCTCAAGTCGCCGCATTTCGCCATCGGCTCCATCAATTCACCGATGCAATGCATGATGAAGGAAATCTGCGCCCAGTGCCTGCAACCGACCGTCGATCCCAAGACCGGCGAACGTGGCTACGTCTTTTCCTGCTTCAATCAGGATCAGCCGCTCGATTGCGTCGATTGGGCGGGCCTGCACGCGCGGCTGCGCCAGAACAGCGTGCAGGAAAAACTCTGCGCCCACTGGATCGCGCGCTGCCTGGACAAATTGCCGAAGGCCCGAATTTAAGCCCGTTTCGGCCGTCGTCTTGACTCGCCACCCGGCGACCGCTAGGCATGTTCCCGGCGTCGGTTCCCGAAGTTTGGGATCAAAAGGGAAGCCGGTGAGGCCCGCGCGAGCGAGCCAAAGCCGGAGCTGCCCCCGCAACTGTAAGCGGGCTACGTCGCGACCCTCGCGTGCCACTGGGATTTCCCCGGGAAGGCCGGTCGCGATCGCCCCGCAAGCCAGGAGACCTGCCGACGCCGCGGGTCAATGCGAATTCCACAGTCGGGGTGTGCTCGTGGCGGAATACTCTTCAAATTCCAAGACAGCGATTCGTTCGCGTCTCTCCGTTCGCGTTGACGTTTCTTACGCGCATCGGAGCGACAGATGTTCATCGTGGAAGTTCGGCCGCCGCGAGCGGCGCTGATTCTCGTTTTCGCCTTCGTTTTCGTTTCGGCTTTCCCCAGCGCGCGCGGTTTCGCCCAATCGGGCGGCACCCAACGTTTGCCCGAAACCGTAGTCACCGCAACCCGGCTCGGCGAAGGCATCACCGGCGCTTCAACCACCGTCATCACCGCCGAAGAAATCGAACGCTCGCCCGCCGCCACCCTGCCCGAGCTGCTTTCCCGCCAGCCCGGCGTCCAGGTGCAGACCTTGTTCGGGGGCGGAACCGGAACGCGCACCGCGGTCGATATCCGCGGCTTCGGCGCCGCCGCGACCCCCAACACGCTGGTGCTGGTCAACGGTCGCCGGCTCACCGACGTCGATCTCGCCGGCGTCGATTTCAGCACCATCCCTCGCGACAGCATCGCGCGCATCGAAATCACCCGCGGCAACAGCGGCACCGTTCTTTACGGCGACGGGGCCGTCGGCGGCGTCATCAACATCGTCACCAAGACCGGCATCGACGCCAAACCCGGCTACCGCGTCGACGGCGCCCTCGGCACATTCGATTACCGCGAAGCGTCGGCGTCGGCGGTGCAATCCTTCGGCCCGGTGTCGGCGTCGATCTACGCCAACGCCGTCAATTCCGACGGCTACCGCGACAACAACATGGTGCGCCAGCGCAACGCCGTCGCCGACGTGCGCTACCGACTCGAAAACGGAAGCGTCTATCTGAACCTGTCGGTGGACGACCAGTTTATCGGTCTGCCGGGCGCGCGCCGCGTGACGTTGACCAGCAATCAACTCGAAACCGATCGGCGCGGCGCCGCGACGCCGCGCGATTTCGCCGAACGTGAAGGCATCAACGCGACCATCGGCGCCACCCATAATTTCGGCGACAACTTGGAGTTCATTCTCGACGGCGGGCTTCGCCGGAAAACGAATCACGCCCACGTCACCACGGTGGTGGACACGGTGCTGTCGACGCTGTCCCTCACCCCGCGCGCCAACGCCCAGCATCAACTCTTCGGCGTTCCGGCGCGCGCGACCTTCGGTGCCGACCTCTACTATTCGATGTACGATTCCGACCGCCGCAACATCGCGGTCAATGTGCCGTTCAATACCTACGAGATCAATCAACTGGTTGGCGCCGTGTATGCCCAGGAGACCGTCGCCGTCCGGCCCGACACCGACGTTTCCGCCGGGCTCCGTCTGGTCGCCACCGACACCTCGGCCAACAACCGGGCCAACACCAGCGCGCCGGGCGGCAGTTTCGAAACCCAGCTCGTTCCGCTCGACGAAACCCGGAAGAACTATGCCGCCCATTTGGGAATCGATCACCGGCTGACCGAACGGTTCGCGTTGTTCGGCCGCGTCGGGCGCGGCCTCAGGTTGCCGACGGTCGACGAGCGCGTCACTTCTTCGTCCAATTTCGGGTTGCTGCCCCAGACCTCGCACGACATCGAAGCCGGTTTCCGCTTCGACATGGGACCGCTCGAATTGCAGTCGAGCGCCTACGTGATGAAATTGAAGAACGAGCTGCACTTCAATCCGTCGACGTTCACCAACGTCAATCTCGACCCGACCCGGCGCGAAGGCGTCGAAACCTTCGTGCGCTACCGGCTCGGCGATTCGGTGCGGCTCAAGGGCGGCTTCGCCTACACCGACGCCGAATTTCGCGCCGGCCCGTTCAAGGACAAGCGCGTGCCGCTGGTCTCCCAGTGGACCGGCAACGGCGGCATCGGCTGGGACGTCGTGCCGAAAATGGCGGCATTGGACCTCGACGTCCGTTACGTCGGCTCGCGCCGCTTCGATAACGACCAACGCAACGTCCAGCCGCTGATTCCAGAATACGCCGTGGTCGATTTGCGCATCGGCGGGGACTACGACCGGTTCCGCTGGTCGCTCGCGGTGCTCAACCTGTTCGACACCGATTACTTCGATTACGGCATCGCCAGTTCCTCGACCTTCGGCACCTACAACGCGTATCCGCAACCGGGCCGCACCTTCATTGGACGCGTGGGGGCGGATTTCTGATGACCTTGCGCCGCGACGCCCTCTCCGGTTTCAGCGCGTCGGCGGCGCTGCACGGCGCCGCCCTGGCGACGGTGCTGGCCTTCGGCAGCGGTTGGTGGGGCGCCGCGCAACCGTTCGCCGGCACCGCGCCGACGGTCTGGCCGGTGGTGTGGATCGATGCGGCGCTTCCGCAGGATGTCGCCGAGCCGACGCCGGAACCGGCGGCCGCCTTGACGGCGGCGAAAGAAATCGCGCCCGAACCGAAAAAGCCCGAGCCGGAAAAATCCGAGCCGGAAAAATCCGAGCCGGAGAAACTCGGGCCGAAATCCGACGCGCGCCCGCCGGAAAAACCCGAACCGAAACCCGAGGTTCGCAGGCCGAAACTGAAAAAGTCGCCGCCTGCCGCCGTCGGAGACGTGGCCGCGCCCGAACCGGCCCCGATGGCCAGCGAACCGGACACGGCCGAGGCGCTCCATTCCGATGCCGCGTCGGAGACGACGAAAAGCGACCCCCCCGCCGTGGCCGCGAGCGCCGGCGCCATCGCGGGCGAGACGGAACTCGCCGCCCTGCCCCCGCCTGCCGCCGCGCCCGCGTCGGTCGGCTGGTCGGTGGAAGTGCGCATTCCGCCGGTCTATCCGCTCGCCGCCCGGCGGCGCGGAGTCGAGGGCGAAGTGGTGCTACGCGCCGAGATCGGGGCCGATGGGGCGCCAACCGCCGTCAACGTGATCCGCGGCAGCGGCCACGCCGAACTCGACGCCGCCGCGCGTGCGGCGGTCGAGAAATGGCGCTTCCGGGCGCCGAGCGGGTCCGACGTCGAAATTCCCATCGTTTTTAGGCTCGAAAACCGCTGAATTCGCGGCGCACTTGACTCCGATCCCGACGCGGATCAAGTGAAGCGATGCCGACCGGATCGCCGCCATGACCGTCGCCCCTTTCACCCGACGCGGCCTGCTCGCGGGCGCCGCCGCCTTCGCCGGCGCGATACTGGTTCCCGCCGCAAAACCCGCGTTCGCGGCCAAGGGCTATCGATTGGAACCGGCGCCGGGGCGCGCGGCGATCGTGCCTAGCCAGCCGGAAACCGAGGTCTGGGCCTATAACGGCGCCGTGCCGGGGCCGACGCTGCGGTTCCGCCGGGGCGAACGGGCGCGGATCGAGGTCGCGAACGGCCTTGCGCACGAAACCACGGTCCACTGGCACGGCGTACGCCTGCCCAACGCCATGGACGGCGTGCCCCACGTCACCCAGCCGCCGATCGCGCCGCAAGGCACCTTCGTCTACGAGTTCGACATGCCGGACGCGGGCACGTTCTGGTACCACCCGCACGCCATGAGCGTGGAGCAACTCGAGCGCGGGCTTTCTGGCGCGTTCGTGGTCGAGGAAGATAGGCCCCCTCCGGTCGATCGCGATCTGGTCTGGGTGCTGAAGGATTGGCGGCTTGCGCGCGACGCACAGGTGGTTGGCGACTTCGCCAATTTCATGGACGCGAGCCATGCCGGCCGGATCGGCAACACCGTCACCCTCAACGGCCGAATTCCCGAATCCGTTCCGGTGAAGGCCAACGAACGCCTGCGTCTCCGCCTCGTCAACGTCGCCAACGCGCGCATTTTCGCCCTCGAGTTTCGCGGCCTCGTACCCAAAATCATCGCTCTTGACGGCCAGCCGGTCGAGTCGCACGCGCCGGAGGGCGGCCGCATCGTGCTCGGCCCCGGCATGCGCGCGGATGCCATTGTCGATATCGGCGACGTCGCGGGCGGGCGGGTCGCGGTGATCGATTCGTATTTTGCCCAGCGCACTTACAAACTGCTCGATTTGGTCATCGAGGGGTCGGCCCGTTCCTCGCTTCTCGCCGACACGATCCGCCTCCCCGATAACCCGTTGCCGCCCCTCGATCTCGCCAACGCGATCCGGCACGCGATCGAGTTCGGCGGCGGCATGATGGATCCTCAACTGATGCGCGCGCGCAGGCCCGACGGTAGCATCGACCCTGACCTCGTGCGCGGCGTGCGCGAGCGCATGGGTCAAGGCCGCATCTGGACCGTCAATGGCCGCGCCGTTCTGATGACCGGACATGGTCACGACCCGCTGTTCGCTCTGCGCACCGGACAGACGTGCGTCCTCGATCTTGCCAACGAAACCGCCTGGGCGCACCCAATCCATCTCCACGGTGTTGTTTTCCGGGTCCTGTCGCGTAACGGCCAAACACCGGCGCGGACCGAATGGCGCGACACCGAATTGCTGCACCCGGGCGAGCGCGCCACCATCGCCTTCGCCGCGACCGAGCCGGGCGACTGGATGTTCCATTGTCACGTGCTGGAACACCAGGAAACCGGCATGATGGGCATTTTTCGGATCGGATAGGTGACTTCCCGCCGGTCGCGCGCGATACTGGCGCGACATGCTGCACCACCATCCGCTGATCGCCACCGTCGTCGGGGGCTTGTTTCTTGCCTTCGTGCTGGGCTCGCTCGCGCAGCGGTTGCGCGTTTCCCCCTTGATCGGTTATTTGCTCGCCGGCGTGGCCGTCGGCCCCCACACGCCCGGCTTCGTCGCCGATCAGACGCTGGCCGCCGAACTCGCCGAGATCGGCGTCATTCTGCTGATGTTCGGCGTCGGCTTGCATTTCTCGCTGAAAGACCTTCTCTCCGGATGGACCGTCGCGATTCCGGGCGCGATCGGCCAGATCGCCGTCGCGACCCTGTTGGGCCTGGGCGTGGCGTGGCTTCTGGGATGGTCGCTTCCCGCCGGGCTGGTGTTCGGCCTCGCGCTTTCGGTGGCGAGCACGGTGGTGCTGCTCCGCGCCCTGCAGGAGCGCCGCCTGATCCAAACCGAGCGCGGGCGGATTGCGGTCGGCTGGCTGATCGTCGAGGACCTGGTGATGGTTCTGGCGCTCGTCCTACTGCCCGTCCTGGCCGGTTTCGCCGGCGGCGCGGCGACGGAAACGGTAACATCCGCGGACCAAGTTCTGACCACGATTCTCTTGACCGTCGGAAAAGTGATCGCATTCGTCGTCGTGATGTTGATTGTCGGGCGCCGGGTGATTCCGTGGATTCTGCATTACACCGCGCACACCGGATCGCGGGAATTGTTCCGGCTCGCCGTCCTGGCGATCGCGCTCGGGGTCGCCTATGGCGCGGCGGTTCTTTTCGGCGTTTCGTTCGCCGTTGGCGCCTTCTTCGCCGGGATGATCCTGAGCGAATCGGAGTTGAGCCAGCGGGCCGCCGAGGAATCTCTGCCCCTGCGCGACGCATTCGCCGTCCTGTTTTTCGTCTCGGTCGGTATGTTGTTCGATCCCGCCATCCTGTTGCGCGATCCGTGGCCCCTCGTCGCGACGCTGCTGATCATCCTGATCGGAAAGTCAACCGCCGCCTTCGTGATCGTCCGCCTCTTCGGCCGCTCGACCGGAACGGCGTTGATGATTTCGGCGAGTCTCGCCCAAATCGGCGAATTCTCGTTCATCCTGGCCGGCCTCGGCGTGAGCCTCAAGTTGCTGCCCGAACAGGGCCAAAACCTCATACTAGCGGGAGCTATTCTCTCGATCCTGGTCAATCCGGCGTTTTTTTATTTGGTCGAGCGCCTGCGGCCATCCCTCGATCGTCCGGCCCAACCCGCTTCTCCGGTGCAGACAACGCAACCGGTCACCGAGGAACCGCTGGTCCCCACCGCGCTCACGGATCATGCCGTGTTGGTCGGTTACGGGCGCGTCGGCGGCGTCATCGGCGACGATCTCCGGCGCCGAGGGATGCCGTTACTCGTCATCGAGGAAAGGCCGGAAATCTTCAAGCAAGCCCAAACGAACGGTATCGAGGCCCTGTCCGGCAACGCGGCGAACGCCGCGTTGCTCGAGGCGGCGAATATCGCCAAAGCCCGGTTGTTGTTCGTGGCTATCCCGGACGGGTTCGAGGCGGGCCAGGTGGTGGAACAGGCAAAAGCGGTCAACCGATCCTTGAAGGTCGTCGCGCGGGCCTATTCCGATGCCGAGGCCTCGCATCTTCGGCAGATGGGAGCCGATTCGATCGTCATGGGCGAACGCGAGATCGCGCTCGGCATGATGGCGGCCGCGTTTCCCAAGAGCGAAGCGGAACAGGTGCCGCCGCCAAAAGCGGCCGGTTCGTGATGGGACAGGCGCTTATTTCCCGCGCGCGAAAGCGGCGGCCGAGCGTCCGGCAATGCGGCCGAACACCGCGCCCGACATCAATCCGGTGCCGCCCGGATAGTTGAAATAAAAAAGGCCGCCGACGATCTCGCCCGCGGCGAACAGGCCGGATATCGGGTTCATCGCTTCGTCCTTCACGCGGGCTTCGCCGTCGATGCGGACGCCGCCGAACGTAAACGTGATTCCGCACGTGACAGCGTAAGCCTCGAACGACGGCTGGTCGATGGTGTTGGCCCAATTGGATTTAGGGATGCGGAGCCCGGCGGTCGAGCGGCCGTCCTTAATGTTGGGATTGAAGGGCACATTGGTGCGCACCGCGGCGTTGTATTCCTCGACCGTGCGGATAAAGGCCTTTGCTTCAACCCCTTCGAGCTTGCCCGCCAGCTCCTCCAGCGTCGCCGCCGTGACCTTGGTCACCTGCTTGATCCGGTATTCGTCGCGCAGCAGATGGACCACCTTGCGGTCGAATATCTGCCACGCGAACTGCTGGGGCTGTTCGAGAATAACCCGACCGTATTTGGCGTAAGTGTAATTGCGGAAGTCGGCGCCTTCGTCGACGAACCGCTCGCCTCGCGCGTTGACCATGATCCCGAACGGGTAGCTGTGCTTTTGGAATCCGTCGCCGACCGCAAGATCGCCGAATTCGGGCGCGTTGCGGTCCCAGCCGACCGCGTGACAGCCCGACCAGTTGCCGGCCGAGGACGCCCCGACGGCGAGCGCCATCTTGTGCCCGTCGCCGGTGTTGAAACGGGTGCCGCGCACCTTGGCCAGTTCCCACCCCGGCCCGAGGTAGCGCGCGCGCATTTCCGCGCTGCTTTCGAATCCGCCGGAGGCGAGCACCACCGCGCCGGCGCGCAAATCCTCGTCCCGTCCCGCCGTCCGCACCCGAACGCCTTCGACCGCGCCGCCCGGGGCCAGCAAGTCGATCGCCCGCGCACCGTAGCGGATGTCGATGCCGGCGGCGCGGCAGAGTTCGCTCAACCGATCGACCAGGCCAGGCCCGCCGCCCCAGGCCTCGACCGTGAGCCCGCCCCAAAACTTGAACCGGCCGTCGACCTTGAACGCCTGCCTCCCGTAAATGGGCACGAACCGCAACCCCTTGCCGTGCAACCATAAAATCGTGTCGAAGCTCCGCCGGACGAGGGTTTCGACCAAATCCGGATCGGCCCGGTACTGGGTCACCCGGAACATATCCTCGAAAAAGTCGTCTTCGGTATAGGCGCCGAAATCGGTCGCGGCGATTTCCGCTTCGGTCAAGTCAGGCATCACCTGCTTGAGATCGTCGACGCCGCCATAGGCGAAGCGGATGGCGCCGGCGGTGAAACGGCTGTTGCCTCCGCTTTCCTCGATCGGCGCGCGTTCCAGTACGCAGACCGTGGCACCGCCTTCGCGCGCCGCCAGCGCCGCGCACAACGCCGCGTTGCCACCGCCGACCACGACGACATCGACGTCGAAGTGGCGTCCGGGCACCCGTTTTTGACCCATTGTCCCTTATCCCCCAAGCCCGAGACCGTCGCATCCTCGGCGCCGATCCTCGGGCCTCGACGGTATCGCATCGCAAGACTATATATTCAAGCAATCCTCTCGCGTATGCGGCGGCGGACGCCACGGAACCCCGCCGGAAGGCTTTCCGGCGGACTTTTCTCCGTCGATCCTTTTTGAAGGCTAACCCATTGGGCGACAGGCTGTGACTTGCTCCAACCCCAACTCGCCGAAGGTCCCGTTTGCGGGATTGGTCGGCGTGCGGCTCTTTCGGGGCCTTGCCTTGCTGTTCCTGGCGGCCGTTGTCCTCGCCGCCGCTGCCGCGCCCGGCGCTACGCCGAGCGACCGAATGGGGATTGTCCTCAATATCGAAGGCGCGATCGGTCCCGCCACCGCCGACTACTTTTCGCGCGGTCTCGAAAAAGCACGCGAGCGCGGCGCCAAGCTGGTCGTGTTGCGCCTGGATACCCCGGGCGGACTCGATACGTCGATGCGCGAGGTCATCCGCGATATTCTCACGTCGCCGCTGCCGATCGCTACCTACATCAGCCCGGGCGGCGCGCGGGCCGCCAGCGCCGGAACCTTTATCATGTACGCCAGTCATGTCGCGGCGATGGCGCCGGCGACCAATCTCGGCGCGGCGACGCCGGTCCAGCTCGGCGGGCTTCCGCTGCCGGGCGACGATAGCGGAAAAGAAAAAAAACCCGAAGGCTCCAAGGATGACGGCGGCGGCACGCGGCCACAGCCCGGTCCGGGACGCGGCGCGATGGAAGCCAAACTCGTCAACGACGCCGCCGCCTATATCCGTTCGCTCGCCGAGCTGCGGGGCCGCAACGCCGATTGGGCGGAAAAGGCCGTGCGCGAAGGCGCGAGCTTGCCCGCGCACGAGGCGCACGCGGCGAACGTCGTCGATATTCTCGCGCGCGACGTGGACGACCTGCTCGCCCAGGCGCACGGTCGAACCGTGAAGATGGGCGGCTCCGAAATCGTTCTCGACACCCGGGATCTCGTCCTGACCACCATCGAGCCCGATTGGCGAAATCGGCTGCTTGCCGCCGTCACAAATCCGAATGTCGCCTTGATATTGATGATGATCGGCATCTACGGACTGGTATTCGAGTTCATGAATCCGGGCGCGCTATATCCCGGCATCGTCGGCGCCATCTGCCTGCTCGTCGGCCTCTACGCGTTGGCGGCGTTGCCGGTCAATTACGCCGGGCTCGCTCTCATGGCTTTGGGCCTTGCGCTGATGGTCGCCGAGGCGTTCACGCCGTCGATCGGCGCGCTCGGCATCGGCGGCGCGGTCGCCTTCGCTCTCGGCGCCGTCATCTTGATCGATACCGATTTCCCCGATTTCGAGATTTCGAAGCCGGTCGTTTTCGGCGTCGCCGCCGTCAGTCTCGCCCTGACGGCGATCGTCGCGCGCCTTGCCGTCACGTCGCACCGACGCGCCGTGGTGAGCGGGCGCGAGGGAATGATCGGAGCGTCCGGACAAGTCCTCGAGTGGAACGGCCGGTCGGGATACGTCCTCAGCCACGGCGAACGCTGGAAGGCGATCTCCTCCGAGCCGCTCGCGCCTAGCTGCCGGGTGCGCGTCGTCGCGCTCGACGGACTCACGCTCAAGGTCGAACCTGAAACCGACACGTCAAAAGGAGCTTCATCCCATGTGGACTGATTTCGCTTTCATCTATTTGCCGATCGCTGTCCTTTCCATCCTCTTCCTCGCGGCGGCGATCAAGATCCTGCGCGAATACGAGCGCGGGGTCGTTTTCACCCTCGGCCGTTTCACCGGAGTCAAGGGGCCGGGCCTGATCATCCTGATCCCTTACGTCCAGCAGATGGTACGCACCGACCTGCGAACGGTCGTGCTCGACGTGCCGAGCCAGGATGTGATTTCGCGCGACAACGTTTCGGTCAAGGTCAACGCGGTAATTTATTTCCGCGTCGTCGATCCCGAAAAGGCGACGATCCAGGTCGCGGATTTCATGCAGGCGACGGGCCAACTCGCCCAGACCACGCTGCGATCCGTGCTCGGCAAACACGAACTCGACGAAATGCTGGCGGAACGGGACAAGCTCAATAACGACATCCAGGAGATTCTTGACAAGCAAACCGACGCTTGGGGCATCAAGGTCGCCAACGTCGAGATCAAGCACGTCGATATCAACGAAAGCATGGTCCGGGTCATTGCCCGCCAAGCCGAAGCCGAACGCGAGCGCCGCGCCAAGATCATCAACGCCGAAGGCGAGCAGCAGGCGGCGCAAAAACTGTTGGAAGCGGCGGAAATCATCGCCCGGCGACCCGAGGCCATGCAGCTCCGCTATCTCGGCACCTTGAGCGCGATTTCGACCCAGAATTCTTCGACCATCGTTTTTCCGTTTCCGATGGAGATGTCGCGTTTCCTCGCCGGCCTGGGCGGCAAGACTTCGTGACGGCGCGATTTAAGGCGTGAAGACCGTCACGCGGATCGGCGTCGGATTGAAACCGGCCGCCTGATTGAGACGTTCGGGACAGTTGGAGAGCACCGCCAGCACGTCCATCTCGGCGCGCAGATCGACATAATCTCCTGGGCCCGACTTGCCCTCGACGATGGCGACGCCGCCGTCGGCACGCACAGGCACGTTCATGAAGAAATTGATGTTGGCGACCACGTCCTTGGCGCCGAGGCCATGCGTGGCCAATTCGCGCTCGAAATTACCCTGGCAGCCCGCGCCGTTGTTCTTGCCGAAGCGGACGTCGTCGACCTCGACCGAACAGCAGCCGTAGAGGGTGTCGTGCGACCCGCAGGTGTCGGCGACGATAGTCATCAGCTTGCGCGCCCGCACCGACCACAGGACCGCGCCCTGGCCGAGATAGACGTTGTTGTTGAGCTTGATAGTGTTGGCGGCGTTGTAACGGTCGGTCGGATCGGCGAGGCTGTAGCAGAGAAAATCGACGGCCTGTTTGCCGTGCAGATCGACGATGCGGAGCACGTCGCCCCGGGCAATGCGCGCGCTCCAGGGTTCGCCGGCGGGGATTTCCAAATCCGCGTGGATTTTCGAGGGAGGATTCATGGCTTTGTCTCGTTTTCGTCAACCGGCGGTCATTTTCCAGGGCAGTATGATCCGGAACTGCGCCCGCCATTCCGCGTCCACTTTCCCGTTCGAACGAATCAGCGGAACCGTGAGGCGATCGCGCTCGGCCGCGCCGAGCCGGCGGTAGAGAATATCGCTTTCGTTGCGCGGCTCGCCCGCGATGTACATCTGGGTGGTCAGCACGTGACCCGCAGGATGGTGCGCCTTGACATGAATGTGCGGCGCACGGCCGGGATACGACACGGGGCGAATGGTGCGAAACCGGTAGCGGCCCTCAGCGTCGGTCCGGATCGCGCCATATCCCTGAAAATCGTCATCGCGCGGACGGGACAGCGAGCGGTCGCCGGTCGCGAGATAGCGGCCGTTAGCGTCCACCTGCCAGATCTCGACCACCTCGTTGGCGACCGGGCGGCCATCGGTATCGAGCACCTGTCCGTCGAGGAGCAATATTTCGCCGCCGGCGTCGCGGACCCGGCCGGCGACGCGCACCAGATCGTCATCGGTGTCGGCCGGAAAACGATCGGGATAGAAAGGCCCTTCGCTCTGAACCGGGGTTGGCGCGAGTGCGGCCGCGAACGAAACGAGCGGGACCGCGGCCACGACGGCCGCGCCGCCGCCCGCGATCAGGTTGCGTCGAGTCCATGGGCGCATGGCATTATCCCGAACCCCCGTTGGGCGATTACTCTTTCTTGCCGGTGCGCACCAGCATCAGCCGGTCGTTGCCCGATTCCGGCAGCCAGACCTCGCCCGGCCGGCCGAGGATTTGGCGCACGGCCGCCCCGCTCCGGCTTCCCGGCACGGGAGCGAACGTTTCCGCGCGCGGATCGAAGGCCAGCGTCGCGTTGGCGCCGAAGTCGCTGACCCAGACGATGTCCTTTTCGTCCACATAGACGGCGTAGGCGCGTGGCTGTTCGCCGGGCAACCGCCACATTTTCCATTGCCGGGCCTTGGGGTCGAAACGGCTGAGCTGCCCGGAATTCCACTCGGAAACCCACAGGTTGCCCCGGCTGTCCGACCAGACCCGCCGGGCGCCTTGATCCGGCGTCGGCGGTACGATGACCTCCGCCGCGCCGCTCGCGCGGTCGATGCGGGCCAGGTGACTGCCGGCAAGCGAGACGTACCAGACTTCGCCGTCCGGCGTCGCGGCGATGCCATAGGGACCGCGGCCGTTCGGGGCTTTCCACACGTCGACTTTACCCGTTTTCGGATCGAGGCGACCGTAGAAGCCGCTTTGCCCCGTGAACCACAACACGCCATCCCGGTCGAAAGCGGCGGTGTTGAGGTTGGCGTAGCCGGTGTCCTCGGGCAGACGCCAGACGGTGACCGCACCGGTCGACGGAACGTAGCGGACGATGGCGTTCTGGCCGCTGTCGGTGATCCAGGCGTTGCCGTCGGGGCCGGCGATCACTCCGTGGGGCGACGATCCCGAACCGAGCGGCACCTGGCGAACGGCCTTCGTGCGGGGATCGAGGATGCCGAGCGCGCCCTGGCCTTGGGCCGTATACCAGACCGTGCCGTCGGGCGCCGGCGCCACATCGTGGGGGCGCGCGCTCTTGGGCACGTCATAGACCACGGTCTCGAACGCGTACGCCTGCCGGGCGAACAGCGCCGACGCCAGAGCCAAAGCCGCGAGAACGAGGCGGTTCATGCGAGCTTCGATTTTCGGCGTCGGCCGGGTTCCGGTCAACTCCCCTTCAGCGCGCGGGCGGCAGCTGCGGCGCGGGCGCCATATGAAGGATTTGGCGGGCTTCTTCGGGCGTCGCGATCTCGCGGCCCAGCTCGCGCGCGATCCGCACCGCGCGCTCGACCAATTGCGCGTTGCTGACCGCCAGAACGCCGTGGCTGTAATAAACGTTGTCCTCCATGCCGACCCGAATATTGCCGCCGAGGGTCAACGCCATGGTGCTCAACGGCAGTTGATACTTGCCGATGCTGACGATCTGCCAGCTCGATCCTTCGGGGAGCGCGTCGAGCATCGCCAGCAAGTTGGCGGGCGACGCCGGAATACCGCCCTGGATGCCCATCACCATGCTGAAATGGAGCTGGCCTTCGAGCGCGCCGCGGCGCTGGAGTTCGAGCGCGTTTTCGATGTGGCTCAGGTCGTAGACCTCGAGTTCGTTGACGATGCCGCGGCGCTTGCAGCCCTCGACGAACTGGGCGTTCCATTTTTTGGAGTTGGAAAACAGGAATTCGGTGTTCTTGTGCTCGAAGTGGAAGGTGCCGAGGTTGAGGGTCAGCATGTCGGGTGCGGGCTTGATGTCGAGCAACGCCATGCGCTCCTCGAGGGTGAACCCCTTGCCCTCCTCGCCCGGATTCTCGTAACGCACGCCGATGCCGTTGCCGACCTGGGTGATCATGCCCGGGCAGCGGTTCATGATGCCGTCGACCACCTCGTTGTAGATGTTGACATCGCTACTGGTGACACCGCGCTTGTCGCGCACGTGGATGTGGGCGACGGAAGCGCCCGCGTTGTAGCAGTCGCGGAAGTTCTGGACGATGTCCGCCGGCTGTTCGGGCAGGTTGGGATTCGCCTCCTTGCCGTGCAGGCCGCCGGTGGTGGCGACGGTGATGACGACTTTGCCCGGATTGGTGAGATTCGGCTTCATGGCTCGGGTTCCTCCGTGCAATGGGGATTCAGGATCGCGCTTGCGAGTTGGCGCCGGCGAGCGGGCGGAAATAGACCATGCCGACCGCGAGCGCGGTCAGTGCCGCGAACACAGCGTTCGATGCGTACCCTTCGTCCATCAGGGAAACGTAGCCGGCAATGGTGACCAGGGTAAACAGGGATTGCTCGACGCTCGAGAGCGTACGCCGGAAGTGGCCGAAGGCGGCAATCGAGGCACTCCATTGCAACAGCAATACGGTCGCGATGGGAATAAATTGATTCCAGCCGACCTTGGGGAATTCGAGAAGCTGCGGATAGGTCACGAACGCGAACGGGATGACGAAAGTGGTCGAACAGAGCTTCATCGAATCGATCGCGGTCTTGAGAAAACTGGTTTCGGCGAGTCGGGCCGCGGCCAGCACACTGACCGCGACCGGTGGGGTCAGCGTCGAATAGCACGCGAAATAGAACACGAAAAAGTGCGCGATGAGCGCCGGCACCCCGAGTTCCTGCAGGAACGGCACCAGGGTCAGCGCCACGACGATGTAGGCGACCGGCGTCGGTAGTCCCATGCCGAGCAGCAGGGACAGCACCATCGCGCCGATCAGCAGCAACCACTTGTTGTCGGGCAGGAAATCCAGCATCGCCGGGCCGAGACGGCCCGAAAGGTTGGTGGTCAACATCACCTGGCCCAAGGGGCCGATCGCGATCAGGAGCAGCGACAGCACCGCGACCATGACGAAACCTTCCTCGATGCCGCCGATAATCTCCTGGCGACTCGGCCGGTAGGGCCCCTGGAACACGGCTAATCCGAGAGCCAGCACGGAACCGACGATGCCCGCGATGGAAGGCGAGTAGTAGCCGACCAGCAAAACGACCACGGCGGCGAAGGAAATCACGAACGTCGGCAGCATCCGCTTGATCAACTTGAAATCGACGCTTTCGTCGAGCCGCGGCAGCTTGTGGCGATTGGCATACACTTGAACGCCGATGAACGTGCCGGTGAGATAGAGGGCGCCCGGAATCACCGCCGCCAGCGCGATTTCGACGTAGGCAACGTTGAGAATCGCGGCGATGAGAAACGCAGCAAGTCCCAGAACGGGGGGCATGATCTGGCCCGAGCACGAGGCGACCGCCTCGATCGACCCGGCCATAGAGGGGCTGTAGCCGTAGCGCTTCATCATCGGAATGGTGAAGCGTCCGGTCATGACCACGTTCGAGACCGCGACGCCCATGACGCTCGCCAGGATTCCGCTGCCGATCAGCGCCGGATAGGCCGCGCCGCCGGTCACGTAGCGCCCCGCGTACTTGCCGAGCTCGATCACCATGCGCAGCATGCCCGCGCCAAACAACGCGGCGGCGAAGATCACCAGAAAGTAGAGGCTGTCGGCCGCGTCGCGGGCGAACCAGAAGAACCCGTCGGTGGTGCCGAGACCGATGTAGTTCATCACGAACTTGGGATCGAGCGGCGGATGGCCGAATACCGGGCTGGCGATGAGGTGGCCGTAGAAGAAATAGAGAATCATAATGCCGATGATCGACGTCAGCACACCACCCCAGTGAATCCAATTCAGCATCAGCACCGACACCGTGAGGACGATGCCGACGGCGAACTGGACGTCGGTAAAAAACGGCTGGTTGATCTCGAGCGCGACCGCGTTCAGGCGCACGTACAGGCTGGACCCGGCGGCGAGAACGAGGGCCAGCACGGCAAACGCCATGTGTCCCGCCCAATGGCGGCGGGCGGCGCCTTCGATTCGTTCGTCGAGCAACGAGCGGACCGCGACCAATCCCGACATGGTCAGGACGGCGAGTACGAAATTGGAGTAATGCTCGGAGGAGTTTCGAAACAGGCCGAACGTGGCGAAGCCGAGATAGAACGTGAGCGAAAAGCCGATCAGCCAGAAAACCGCGCTGACCGCCTTGCGGCTACGCACCAGCGTGGGACGCAAAGAGTCGGCGCGTATCTGGGTCATGACTGCCCGCGCTTGCCGCCGCTCGACAGGGCTGGATGAAACGCCGCCAAAACGATCGGTTGAACGGAAATTTCCCGGCGGCCGGTCAAGGCCGCCGGGAGATTCGTGCGATCAATTGATCTTCGGATAGGTCATCGGCGGGTATTTTTTGTGCTCGTCCCACCAGCCGAGCTCGACATAGGCCTTCTTGGCGCCGGGATGGACGTTTTCCTCCGACAAGCCGTGGAGCATGGTCTCCTTCGACCAGATGCGCCACAACCCGTGCAGGTCGCGCATCTGCGGGCCGTATTTGGCGACCGCCTTGACGATCTGATAGGCGACATCGTCGGGGAAGGTCTCGTGCGTCGCCTTGAAACCGCGGTTGTAGCCGACCGAGATTTCCCGATCCTGGCCCGGCAAGGTTCCGGCCTTGATCTTGAGCGGCAAGAACGTAGTCGAGAACTTCTTGTTGACCTTGTCGAGGGCGGCCGCGTCCACGTCGATGTAGTGGATTTTCTTGCCGGTCGCCTCGAGCTGGCGCAGGAAGCCGCCGATCAGCCATTCCTTGTTGTTGGCTTCGGCGCCGACCGCCGTGGTGGTGACGTCGGTGGTGCCGTCGATCAGCTGCTGAGTCAACACGCCCGGCGTCACGTGCCGGATGTCGGAGTTCTGCGGCGTGATGCCATAGCCATGCTCGAGCACCAAGCGCGAGAACACCCCCCAGTCGCTCTGCCCGCGCAGGCCGAGCGAGATGCGCTTCCCCTTCACGTCGGCCATGGTCTTGATGGCGGGGTTGAAGGTCAGGAAGATCTTGCCCTGGATCCAGAAAGCCTCGCCGTAGAGCAGCTTGAACTTGATCGGCACCTTTTCCGGCAGAAATTCCTTCAATTCGGGCGAGCCGCCCTGGATCGCGAGTTGGATGACCGTATCCTCGGTGCCGAAAACGCTCGTCTTCCAGCGGTTTTGCTCGGCCATGGCCCGGATATTGTACATGTAGCCGGGCGTTTCCTGGGCGGCGAGGACGACCCGCTCGCCGCCGCGCGCCATCATGGTGTTGAGCATGGTATCGGATTCGGTGACGCCGCACCCGAACGGACACAACAGGTTCGGCACGATGATCGGCGGTTCGGCGGCGACGGCGGGCGCGGAAATCCCGAAACCCGCGGCAATCAAGAACGCCGCGCCCGCCAGGCGGAAGCCGCGTCCCATATTCGTGGTAATCGTGGTCGTCATGGAGTCCTCCCCGAAATAGTTTTTCCCACCCAAACTCACGGATGCGATCCACCCGTTTGTATTATTGTCTCGTAATCTAACAGGAAAACTACACTTCATAAAAAAACTGAAAATGAATAAGATTGTTCTTTAACTTCAGGATTCTTGATGATGTCCATGTATTTTATCGGTTCCGGCCGTGCGGCTTGGCCATTTGATCCCGGTATCAGCCTAATCCGCGCAACGCCTCCCGCAGCGCCGGCAGCCGATAAGCCGTACCCATGCCAAGAATGACGAGCAGCGCGGCGACAGCCACCCAGTATCGCCAGTAGTATTTGACGGCCTCGCGCGGCAATCCCTCGCGGACCGGGAAGCTGATGGCGGCGAGGAATCCGCTTTCTTCCTGGCCGGTGGCCTTGGCGCGCCAATAGCCGATCGTGATCCGGTAATAGACGATCAAATAGAGAACGGCGAAGAGGAGCACGATCAACAGGATATCCATTTCGTGCTCCTCCTCATCCGATTCAGCCCATCCTACGGTCGGCGGCGGTGGTCACCGCTTACTTGGCAAATGGCCAGGGCGCGCTCGGGTCCCACACCGGGATGCCGAGAAACGCGTACCAAGGCGCCATGACGAGAATTCCGTAGGCGATCGCCAGCACCACCGCCATCCAGCCGACCTTGGCGTAGTCGGTCGAGGAGAAGGTCCCGGTCGAATAGGCGATGACCGCGACCGTGATCTGGGTCGGCAATATGTAGGCGAACGTATCGGTATCGGCGACCAGCATGGTGAACGCGACGGGGTGCAGCCCGACCTTGGGCGCGAGCGCGAGCAGGATCGGCGCGAACAGCGACACCGCCGCGACGTTCGACAGCATCCCGAGCCGGATGATGTGCGTGCCGACCATCAGGATCAGCAGGACCGCCCACCACGGCTTGCCGACGGCGACCGGTTCGATCGCCGCCGCCAGCCATTTGCCGAGACCCGAGCTCGACATCGCCGAGGACAGCGAAAGCGCTCCACCCAACAGGATGAACGTGCCCCAGATCGTGCGTTCCTCGAGCACCTTCCAGCGGAAGTGCATGAACCCCGGAACGAACATCACCGAAAGGCTCATAATCGCGATCATCAGGGTCGGGATCTTGTGCCATTTTTCGGTCATCCACAGGATCGCCGTCACGACGAAGATCGCCAGGATCGTGTATTCGGTCGTGCTCGTCCTTGGCAATTCGTCATGAGACTTCTTGATCATCTCGGCGCCGCCGCGGATCGCGAAATGACGGGTCTTGAAGTGATATTGAACCCACCATTGGGTCACCACGAACATGCCGAGATACGGCCATTGCATCAGGAACCAGTCGAAATACGTGATCGTGATTTTCAGTTCCTTCTCGAACAACCCGACCAGAATCAGATTGGGCAGATGCGCGGTCATCAGGCACATGCCGGAGATCATCGAGGCGTACACCATCGACTGGATGACGATGGCTTTTTTGGCTTGTTGTTCTTCCGGCGTATCGCCGAGCAGCGCGGTGATTCCGTTCATGATCGGCAGCAGGATCGCGCCGCGCGGATTGGCGCCGGGGATGATCATGGCCAGGATCAAATTGACCGCGAACATCCCCCAGATCACGCCGTTCACCGTCTTGATCCGGGCGCGATGCAGGATTCCGAGCGCGATTCGCTTGTCGAGCCCCGAAACCATGATGATCGCCGCGACGATGAAGGCGACCAGGGTCAGAAGCGCCGGATTGGAGTTGATGCCGCTGACGGCGGCGCCTAATCCGGGCACGGCCTTGGTCTGAACCAGCAGCATCGGGATCATCAGCCCCGAGATGCCGACCGGCACGCACTCCGAAACCCAGGTGATGCACGCCCAGGTCACGACCGCGAGCGTCGCCTTGCCAGCGGGCGAAAGTCCCTCGGGTGTAGGCATGACGTACAGAATGAAGAAAAACGCCGCCCAGGATAGTGCGAATCCGATCAGTGACTTTTTGGGATCGCGTTCGGCTGATGCGATGTTGGTTACAAGCCGGTTGTAAATGGCGCCGAGTATCGTATTGCCGGAAACGGTTACCCTCGATTGCCCCGTCGATTGCATGACATTAATCTCCCCATTGTTTTTCTCGAAGCTCCCTTTGCACGCGAAGTTTGTTATTTTCCGCGGTCCATTGACGTGGCCGCAGTCGCTGATCGTTACGTCGCCGACAAAGCGTTTGTTTTACGTCTTGCACCCTCTTCGGATTCCGAACAACAGTTACGACACCATGCTGAACTGACTCTTCAGGCGCACGGTGGCACCGGCCGCGCGTGCCTTTTGCACGTGCACCGCGTAACGAAATTTATCGCCCCGGTAATACAGCAGCGTATAGCTGACCGGCCGCCGCTCCTCGGTATAGACCGTGCGGTGGACGAGAAACACCGGGTCGTGCGCCTTGACCCCCAATGCCTTTTGCACGCGTTGCGGCGGAACGGACGCCTCAAATTGATAATCCGCTTCGAGCAGGGAGATTCCGTACTTGCCCTCGAGCAGCGGGAAGATGCCGTGCTGCGTCAGATCCTCGGACGCGATCTTGACGCCGATTTCGATCGGCAGAAACATAATGTTGAACAAGATGGCTTCCTGATCGGCGTAGCGGATTCGTTCGATCTTCTGCACCGGTTTTCCAGGCGGGATCGCGAGATGATTGGCCGCATCCGCGCTCGCCGGTACTTGGCCGATGTCGAGAACCTTCGCCGAGGATTGATGGTGGAGCTTTTCCATCTCCTCGGCGAACCCGGCGAGATGGTCCAGCTTCTGCTCGATCGGCAGCGCGCGCACGAAGCTGCCTCGACCGTGCTCCTTGACCACAAGGCCTTCAAGTTGGAGGTCGTCCAAGGCCCGTCGCACTGTGATCAGGCTCACGCCCAGGGCGAGCGCAAGGTTCTTTTCGCTTGGAAGTTGATCGCCGGACTTCAGGCGACCAGCGATGATCGCGCGGCGGATACTTTCGCGCGCCTGATAAAACAACGGATGGTCGGAGCCCTTCACAGCCGGCTGGACGAGTAGGGGCATGATTTGACCTTGGCGTGAAACCGTATTATTCTAACTCATTATGAAGACATTAAGCTATATGATCCTGAAGGCAACCACCACTCGGGTGTATCTTGGCTTAATTTTTACATTTCAAATAGTTAGTCCGATTTCGCCCGTCTGCGTGGCGCGCGCGGGCGGCGATTAACACCAGCTCCGCCGAACCGGCGACATCAACCCACCAGGGAAAAGAGGAAACACGATGCCAATAGTTCTCAAGGAAAAACCGATCTTCATCGTCGGCGCCGAACGGTCCGGGACCACGCTGGTGATGGCCATGCTCGGCGCTCACCCGCGCATCGCCACGCCCGAGGTGGTGTGGTGGTACACGCGCATCCGGCCTTACCTCTTTAGCTACGGCGACCTCTCCAAGGACGTCAACTTCCGCACCCTCGCCGATGAGATGATTTTCGGTCTCAAGACCCCGTTCTGGGACATGAAGGTCAACCCACGCACCATCGTCGATGAAATTCTCGCGGATCTTAAGGAACGGAGTTACGCGGGAATTTTCTGCGCCATGCACGAACGCTACGCGCGGAGCATGAACAAACCGCGCTGGGGCGAAAAAACCCCGCATAATGTATTTTTCATCAAGGAAATCCTGGAGGATTTCCCTAATGCTCAGTTCGTGATGGTTACCCGCGACGGTCGCGACGCGAGCGCCGATTACATCGAATCGTCGTTTGGGCCGACCAACATCTTCGCCGCTGCGGAAAGTTGGGCGCTGTGCCAGAACGCGGCTAAGCCATGGCGCAAGAAACTGAAATCTTCGCAATGGACCGATGTGAAGTACGAAGATCTGGTCCGCAATCCGAAACCGGTCCTCAAGAAGCTTTGCGATTTTCTCGGCGAGAAATACAACGATTCGATGCTCGAATTCTACAAGGGCGGAATCGCCAAGGCCCGCGGCAAAACTAAGGACCATAAACCCCTGGGCCACGCCGCCAGCGATAAATACATCGGTATCTACAAGAATCTTCTCAGCATCCGCGATCAGCGCATCTTCGCCTGGGTCGCGGGCAAGGAACTCGCGGAAGCCGGATACAAGTCCGACGTCGAACCGATGCCGTTGACGGACGAACAGGTCGCGTTTTACCGCGAAGTCGACGGGCGGTTCCGCGCTGCGATGCTGACCGCGCCCGAAGGCCATATCGTCTTCGAGAGTTATAACGATTGGCTGATCGACCAGCGCGAGGAACGGCGCAAGAAGGGTCTTTGGGGCCCCAAGGACGTGCCCAAGCATTTCATGATCGGCCATCCGCACGAAGAAATGATCGCGGGCATGCGCGCCTGGCGGAAATGGAAAGAGTATTTCTGCGTTAAGCGCCAATACACCGGCCGTTCCGCGCTTTAGGCCGGGTTCGGTCGCGGGTATATTCGAACCGACGGCATGGCCTGTATCCGCCGGCTGCCGGAAGGGGGATTGATTCGGTGAAACGCGAAACTTCAATCCGTCGGGAGCTGCTTGTCGAACAACTCCCGATGTTCGCCGTGCTGATGGGGCTCGGCTTCGCCGCGGCCTACGCGCAGCACGGCTTTCTTCCCGGCGGCGAGGTGGCGTTTCCGCTGGCCGGAACCCGGGTACCGATCTGGCACCTGGTGTGGATGGGATTCTGGACCGGCTACACCATGGCGGTCGTGGGCGAGGCCGCCGGGATTTTCGCGCTGCCCTACCAGATGTCGGTGTTGCAGTTCACCGCCGCTTCGGTCACGCCGACCACCCAGTTGCTCACCTTCATCAACCCGATCGGCGCCTTGTTCGGATTCGTCCGCAACAAGCAATACAACTGGGATTTCGCGCTCTGGGTATGCGCGGGCGGCGCGGCGGGCGCCTTGATCGGCCCGTTCATCCGGCTGACCGTGCTCGCCGATCCGGGGCCGTTCAAGGTGGCGGTCGGACTGGCGCTCGCCATCGCCGGGGTTCATTTGTGCTGGTCGGCGTTCCGGCGCGCCAACCGCACCCGGGGCATCGAGGGCAAGTTCGCGGCCGAAGCCAAGGCGAGCCGCGCGCAAGGCGCGGGCGCACCCTATGCCATCCCCGCCGGCATCCCGATCGAAACCGTCGCCAAGGATGGCTTTCATCTCACCATCGGCTTCTGGGGCGAAGCCTGGCGCATGCACCAGCCGACCCTGTTCCTGATCGGCTTCGGCGTCGCCATTTGCGCCTCCGCCCTCGGCGTCGGCGGCGGGTTTCTGCTGGTGCCGATCTTCGCCGCCGTCTACGGCCTGCCCATGTACGTGCTGGTGGCGGCGTCGATCCCCTACGTGATCATTCTTTCGGCCGTCGCCATCTTCACCTACACCGTCATCGTTCCGATATTTTCGGGGCAGACCATCTACGCCGAATTCGCCTGGGGGTTGTTCGCCTCGGCTGGCGGGGTGTTCGGCGCCTGGCTCGCGGCCAAGACCCAGCGTTTCGTGCCGCAGCATTTCTTGAAATTGATGCTGGGCGGAATTACCGGGGCGGCCGGCATTCTCTACATCTACGATTTCTTCCAACCACTCCCGTTCCGAATTTGACGATGGCCGACATGATGAAACGCGGTCTCCACCTTCTTCCTTATCTTCCCTTCATCGTGCTCGCGCTCGCCGTCGCGGTCGCCGCCTACCATATTCGCGTCTATTGGTAAGATGGCTCTCGTGTTCGCCGGGCTTATCCGGCAGGATGGCGCGCCATGACCGATTCCCTGTTCGATCTCGAAGGCAAGTCGATCGTCGTCGCCGGCGCGGCCGGCGGCCTCGGCTCGGTGCTGTCGCGGGCGTTCGCCGAACGCGGCGCGCGCCTGGTATTGGGCGACATCGACAAGGCGGCGCTCGACCGCCTGGCCGCCAATTGGCCCAAGGACAAATCCACCCCGCCCGCGCATTTCATCACCTTCGACATCCGCGACGAAGCCGCCAACGAGGCGCTCGTCGGCAAGGCGAGCGAGGCGTTCGGCGGCGTCGACGGCGCGTTAAACGCCGCGGGCGTGTTCGCCCTCGCGCCCGCGCTCGAGTTGCCGGAGGCCGCGTTTCGCGATTCGCTCGACGTCAACGTGACCGGCTCGCTGCTGTTCTCGCGCGCGGCGCGCAAGGCGATGAAGCGGGGCGGGCGCATCGTCCACCTCGCCTCGGTTTCCAGTTTCGTCGCCAACACCAAGTACGCGGCCTACGCCAGCGCCAAGGCATCGCTTGCCCACCTGATCAAGGTGCTGGCGCGCGAATGGGCGCCGGACGGAATCACAGTCAACGGCATCGGTCCGGCGATGGTCGAAACCCAGATGATCGCGCCTTACCTCAAGGATCCGGCGTTCCGCGCCGCCGCGCTGTCGGTCATTCCCATGGGCCGCTTCGCCGTCCCCGAGGACCTGATCGGCACCGCCGTGCTGCTGCTGTCCGAGGCGGGCCGATTCATCACCGGCCAGACCATCTGCGTCGACGGCGGCCGTACCTTGGTGTAAGCGGCCTTATTCGGCGGCGGCGCTCCTGACCAGGTGGAAGCCCTTGATCGAGGGCCGCGCCGCCAGTTCCCGCACCAGGGTCAGGAGCGGCGTTTCCATCAGCGGATAATCCGTCTTGATCGGGCCCGCCGCCTTGAGCGCGTCGTATTGGGTTGTGTCGTAATAGGCGGCCAGCAGCAGATCGTCGTCCGACGCGAAGGGGCCGCGCGTCCTGCGGATGCGCTCGAGCGCGGGCGGAACCCGCGCGCCGGGCCGTTCGCGGATCGGCTCCGCCCCGCGTGCGATCTTGTCATAGAGGGTGGGGTCGATCGGCCCCGCGATTTCACCGTAGCCGCCGCGCACGTAGAGCCGCACTTCGTCCGGCACCGTGTCGTAGCGGCCCTTGCCCTTGTCGCGGCCGATCACGTTGAGCACCGATTGGGTGACGATGTATTGCGCGAACGGGCTGACCACGATCGGATAGCCGAGATCGGCGCGGACGTGGCCCGCTTCCTCCATCACCTCCTCGAGGCGATGGGCGAGCCCGACGGTTTCCAACTGATGCTTGAGGTTCGAGATCATGCCGCCCGGAATCTGGTGGTGGTAATGGAATTCGTCGTATTCCGCCACCTGGCCGACCGGCTTGCCTTCCCGGGCGGCGATGTAGGCGAGGCGCTCGGCCACCTCGCGCACCGGCGCGAGATCGATGGCGACCTCGTGGCCGCGCTGGTGGCAGTTGGCGGCGAACAGTTCGGTCGGCGAATGGGACGCGCCGTTGGCCAGCGTCGAGGTCGCGGTATGGACAACGTCGACGCCGCGATTGACCGCCTGCACGGCGGTGTAGGGCGCAAGACCGGAGAGGCAATGCATGTGCAGCTGCAGCGGCAGATCGCCGATCGCCGCCTTGAGCGCGGGTATCAGAGTAGCGACGCGCTCCGGCAGCAACAGGCCGCTCGGGTCCTTGAGGAAGATACCGTCGACGCCGATTTTGACCAGTTGCTTGGCCTTGGCGACGTAATAGGCGTCGGTGTGGACCGGGCTGTGGGTGTAGACGATACCCGGCACCACGTGCAGGCCATGGCGCTTGGCCTCGCGAATCGGGATTTCCAGGTTGCGCATGTCGTTGAGCGCGTCGTAGGGCGTGTGGTAGCGCATGCCGTTGGCGGCGAACCGTTCGGCCGACAGCGCGACCACGTCGTCGGCGAAGAATTCGAACGTGAAAAGGCTTTGGCCGCGGGTGTGAACGATCAACGGCGTCTTTTTCACCCAACCGGACAGGATCCGCATCCGCTCCCACGGGTCCTCACGCAGGTAGCGCACGCAGACGTCGAACACCGCGCCGCCGACCAAGTCGATCGCCTCGAAACCGGCCTCGTCGAGCCGGGGCGCTATTTCCTTCATCATGGCCGTGGTCATGCGGGTCGCCCACAGGCACTGGTGGGCGTCGCGCAGCGTCACGTCGATCAGGCGGATTTTCCGTCCCATCGTTTTATTCTCCCCCGTTAAGCGCGCGTTGCAGGAACGCGGTTTCGACCCAGCGCGTGTGCACGGCGCCCGATTTAAAATCGCCATCGTCGAGCAGCCGGCGGTGGAAATCGAGGGTGGTGGCGAGGCCCTCGACCTCGAAGCGCGCCATGGCGTCCCGCGCCTTGGCCAGCGCGGCGTCGCGCGATTCGCCGTGTACGATCAGCTTGCCGAGCATGGAATCGTAGAACGGCGGCACGACCGCGCCATCGTGGGCGAAGCTGTCGATGCGGATGCCGGGGCCGACCGGCGGGCGCCAGCGCTTGAGCGTGCCCGGCATGGGTCGGAAATTGTTGCGCCAATCCTCGGCGTTGATGCGGAATTCGATGGCGTGGCCGCGCGCCCCTTCGGGCGGTAGGGCCGCCGCGAGTTTTTCCCCGCGCGCAACCCGGAATTGCTCCTGCACCAGATCGTGGCCGATCAGCATTTCCGTCACCGGATGCTCGACCTGGATGCGGGTGTTCATCTCGATGAAGAAGAACTCGCCAGAGGCGCTGTCGTAGATGAATTCGACCGTGCCCGCGCCGAGATAGCCGACCCCCTTGGCCAGTTTTTCGGCGGCCGCGAGAATACGCGCGCGGGTCGCGGCCGACAGCGCGGGCGAAGGGCCTTCCTCCACCAGCTTCTGGTGGCGACGCTGGATGGTGCAGTCGCGCTCGCCCAAGGCGCGCACGGTGCCATGGGCGTCGCCAAACACTTGTACCTCGATGTGGCGCACGGCCGGGAAGAAACGTTCGAGGTAGACGGCGCCGTCGCCGAACGCGGCTTCGGCCTCGCGCGCCGCTTGGTCGAACAGCGCGACGAAGCCGTCGGGCGTTTGGGCCGCCCGCATGCCGCGCCCGCCGCCGCCAGCGCGCGCCTTGAGCAGGAGGGGAAAACCGATCTTTTTCGCTTCCGCTTCGGCCGCCTTGGCGTCGGTAAAGGCACCCTCGGAGCCCGGCACCACCGGCACGCCCAGGCGAACTGCGGTCGCCTTGGCTTCTGCCTTGTCGCCCATGATGCGGATCACCTCGGGCGTGGGCCCGACGAAAACGAGTTTTTCCTCGGCGCAAGCGGCGGCGAATTCGGCCCGCTCGGAAAGGAAGCCGTAACCCGGATAGACCGCGTCGCAGCCGGCCGCCTTGGCGAGATGGAGAAGCCCCGGCACGTTGAGATAGCTCTTGGAACTCGGGCCCGGCCCGATGCGGTAGGCGTGGTTGGCGGCCCACACGTGCGGGCTCGCCGCGTCGGCGTCGGAATAGACCGCCACCGTTTCGAGGCCGAGCGCACGCGCGGCGCGAACGGCGCGCAACGCAATCTCGCCCCGGTTGGCGATCAGCACCCGCCGGAACCCTTGCGCCATAGATTTGCCCTTTGCCGCCATAATCCCCTCGCGCATACGCGAACGGAGACAATTGATTTCGCGTCGCGGAGCCCGCATAGTTTGGCCCGCCGACCGGACTGTCAAGAATACGCTTCCGGTGCGATCGATGCGACGGCCGAACCAAGCCGCCCGCGACGCAAGGGGGGAACGACGCGTGCCGCTGAGCTACAAGGAAGTCGCCGAAATCCTCAAAATCATCGACGCGTCGCAATGCGACGAAGTCGTTTTGGAATTGGGCGATACCCGTCTGGTGGTGCGCCGCGGCGCCGACGGGCGAGCGATTGCGACCACCGGAACGGGCGAAACCGTCGCGGCGCCCGCGCGCGCGCCGTCGGCGTCCTCTCCGGCCAAAACCGCTCCCGCCAAGGCGCCTCCCACCAAAAGCGCGGGTATGCCCGTCGCCGCAGCCGCGGGACAGATCGAAATCCGTTCGCCCATGGTCGGAACCTTCTATCGCCGGCCATCGCCGCGCGATCCCGCCTTCGTCGAGGTCGGGCAAAAGGTCGCGCGCGGAGCCCCCTTGGGCTTGATCGAGGTGATGAAGCTCTACACCACCATCGAGGCCCAAACCGACGGCGTGGTCGAGCAAATCGCCGCCGAGGACGGCGCCCTGGTCGAATTCGATCAGCTCTTGTTCCTGATCCGCCCGGCGTGAGTCGTCTCTCCCGAACCGGCCCTAGTCAATGGCTGGTGCCGGCGGAGCGGGTGATCTTGTTGTGGACGTTGTATTTGCCGGACGGCTTGCGCATGGCGAGCCGCTTGACCTCGGCGAACGTCGCCGCGTCGTAGACCACCAGCGCGCCGTCGTCTTCCCACACGCTGACCAGGGCATAGCGGCCGTCGCGGGTGAATTCCACGTGCGCCGCCGTCTTGCCCGGCGCCGGCGTGAGGGTGCGCACGATTTCGAGGGTGCGCTTGTCGATCACCTGGAGCGTGTCTTTTTTCGCCGGGCTGAGGAAGGAATCGGTCCAGGCGTAGGGCGTGTTCTCGTGGCTGCGCATGAAGAACCCCGGTCCGGCGGTGGCGATCCGCTTGATCGTCCGCCAATCCTTCATGTCGACGATGCTGACCGCGCCTTCGCGGATATGCGGTGTCGCCAGCACCTGCCGGCCCTCGTGCTCGAACGTGATGCCGGAACCGAGGTGCGGCATGCCCGGTAGCGCCACGTCGGCGATCTTGCGCCCGGCGTCGAGATCGACCACTTGGCCTCGCGCGCCGTCGCGCGAGGCGCCGATCAGGTGCCTGTAGGCTTGGTCGAAAAAGAAATCGTCGATCGATTCCTCGAGCCGGATGCGGCGTACCGGGAAAGAATCCGAGCGGGATTTGTCCCGGTAGGACACCTCCCAGATCTCGGGAATGTCGCGAAGGGCGAGGATGAAGCTTTTGCGCGGCTCGGCGTCGTAGACCGCGCTGACCCGCGAGGTGGTGCCCCCGTCGTCCTTGACCGCGATCACCTCGCGCACGGAAAAATCGTCGGCGTCGAGGATGGCGAGCGTCGGCGGCAACCCGTTGCCGGCCGCAACCCAACGCCCGTCGGAGGAGACCGCGATGTTGCGGGTGTTGACCGCGACCCGCGCCTCCAGCACCGGCTTCAAGCCGTAGAGATCGTATTTGCCGACCCAGCCGTCGCGCGAGCCGAGATAGACGAAGCGGCCGTCGGGCGAATACTTAGCGCCGCCGTGAAGCGCGATCCGCGACGCAAAGCGCCAGAGCGGCTCGAAGCGGTCGCCGTCGAGGACGGTGACGTGATGATCGCCGATCTCGACCACCGTGAACAGGTTGAGGGGATCGGCCTTGTGCACGGGCTTGGCCGGCAATTCGGCCGGCTTGGCGTGCACCACCCGGCTGGCGGCGATTTGCCGCTCGCCCCACTCGGGGATCGGGATCGGCGTGTAAATCCATTTGGCCAGCGCCGTTATTTCGTCTCCGCTCAGGCGGTCGGCGAAGCCCTGCATCTGGCTTGCCGGCCGGCCGTCGGCGATGACCTTGGCCGCCGCCTCGGGCTTGAGCCGACCGAGGTTTTCCGGCAGCAGCGCCGGGCCGCTTTCGCCGAAGCGGTCGGCGCCGTGGCAAGCGGCGCAATGTTCGCGATAAAGCGCCGGCGCGTCCGGGGCCGCGAACGCGGCGGACGCGGCGAACGAGGCCAACAACGCGATCCCCTGGATCAGGCTATTCCGCGGCCACGGCATCGTTCGCTCCGATTTCGGCGTCGGTGAGATAGCAACCGGGATCCGCCGCCCACGGATCGCCGGTCAGCTTGAGCGCGCGCACGCGGGTGTTGCCGCCGCAAATGGCGAAGTGCCCGCACCCGGCGCAGCGGCCGGTGATCGCGCGCGGGCGGCGCTTGAGCCCCGCCATGATCGGATCCGACACGTCCATCCAGATTTCCGAGAACGGCCGCGCACGCACATTGCCGAGGGTGTGGTGGCTCCAGAACGTGTCGGGGTGGACGTCGCCGAGATTGTCGATGTTGGCGACGTTGACGCCGGAAGCGTTGCCGCCCCATTGCTCGAGCTTGGCGCGGATATGCTCGGCCCGGTCGGGGAAGCGCCGCCGTACCCAATGCAGCAAATAGACGCCGTCGGCGTCGTTATTGCCGGTGACGAAATCGTTGGGGCAGCCGCGCGACACGGCATTCCAGCAGGCGTCGAACAGCAGGTCCATCGCCCAGCGGGTGGTGCGGTGGTGCGCGTCCGACCCGCGATTCCTGTCGCCGCGGCCGGCGTAGTTGAGATGCGAGAGATAAAATCTTTCGATCCCTTCCCGCTCGATCAGGTCGAGCAATGCCGGCAGCTCGTGGGCGTTGTCGAGGGTCGGCGTGAAGCGGACGCCGACCTTGATGCCGCGATCGCGGCAAAGGCGCAGCGCCGCGAGGGACGCCCGGTAGGCGCCTTCCTTGCGGCGAAAGCCGTCGTGGGTCGCGCCGATACCATCCAGGCTGATGCCGACGTAGCCGTAGCCGGCCTCGGCGATGGCGTCGATGTTGTCGGGGCCGATCAGGGTACCGTTGGAGGACAGCGCGACGTAGAAACCCATTTCCTTCGCCCGGCGCGTGATGGCGAAAATATCCGGACGCATCAGGGGCTCGCCGCCGGAAAGTATCAGGGCCGGCACGCCGAAGCGGCGCAAATCCTCCATCACCGCGAACACTTCGTCGGTCGAAAGCTCGCCCTTGAAATCGACGTCGGCGGAGAGCGAATAGCAGTGCTTGCAGTTCAGGTTGCAGCGCCGGATCAGGTTCCAGATCACCACCGGGCCGAGCGGCGCGCGCCGCGGGCCGACCGGGGTCGGCGTCTTGATCTCCTGCATGAACTGGCTGATGCGGAACATAAGGGCGGTCCTTCAATCGGCGAGCCGGAGCCCGGTCTTCTTCAGGATGCGCGTGCTGTAGAGCACGTCGTGGGCGCGCGTGGCGGGGCCCAGGACACCGGCGATGGTAGCGATTTTTTCCGCCACCTCGTCGCGATTCCGGCCGTGCACCATGGCGAACAGATTGTAGGGCCAAAGCGGCCGGTGGCGCGGGCGGCGGTAGCAATGGGTGACGAACGGGAGCGCGCCGACTTCGGGCCCGAGCCGTTCGATTTCGGCGTCGTCCACGTCCCAGACCGACATGCCGTTGGCCGTGACGCCGAGCCTGTAATGGTTGGGCACCGCGCCGATCCGCCGGATGACGCCGCGTGCCAGCATGCCCGCGAGGCGGGCCATCACGTCCTCGGCCGCGAGGCCGAGTTGGCCGGCAAGCGCGCGGTAGGGATCGCGGCAGAGCGGCAACCCGGCCTGCGTCGCGCGGATCAGGCGCCGGTTGGTCGCATCGAGCGCGGTGGGCGTCGGGGCTCGATCCGGGGCCGGAGCGATAACATTCATAGGCTCAACCTCAGTCCGACGAAATATTCGCGCTCCTTCGGCATGTTGACCACGTCGAGCCCGGTTTCGCGTTCGATCTCGGCGATCACTTCGGCGATCCGTTCGGGGCGCTCGGCGGACACCACGAACCACATGTTGAGCGCATGATCGCGGGCATAGTTGTGGGCAACCTCGGGATGCGCGTTGACCAGCGCCGTCACCTCGTCGAATCGTTCCGCAGGCACCGCGAGCGCCGCCAGCGTCGCGGCGCCGCCCAGCTTTTCCGCGTCGAACAAGGGACCGAAGCGGCTGAGACGCCCGTCGGCGCACATGGCTTCGATGCGCGCGATCAATTCGTCCTCGCCGAGATCGAGGCTTTCCGCCGCCCGGGCGAAGGGGCGCTCGCACACCGGAAAATCGCCCTGGAGCGCGTTGACGATCCGGCGATCGGTCTCGTCGCCGACGAAGGTTCCGGTTCCGCTCATTCCGCCGCCTCCATGCGAGTCGCGTGCGCGTAACGCGCGCCCCGCTGCTTGAAGCGCCGTCGGCTGAACAGGACCGCGTGCGGATGGCACCCGAGGGCGGTAGCGCGGTTGAGGATCGCGATCTGCTCCAGAACCGCGTCCCGGTCGCGGCCGTGGATCATGCAGAAAAGATTATAGGGCCATTCCGGCAACCGGCGCGGGCGGCGGTAGCAAAGGGTAACGAACGAATATGTCGCGGCTGCCTTGCCGATGGCGTCGGCGTCCGCGTCCGGCACGTCCCACACGCACATGGCGTTGGCGGTGAAGCCGAGTTCGTGGTGGCGCACCACCGCCCCGAAGCGGCGGATGACGCGGCGCGCCACCAGGGCTTCGAGGCGGGCGATCACCTCGCCTTCGCCGATCCCGAGGCGCGATCCGATCGCCGCGTACGGTTCCGGCACCAGCGGCAGGCCGTCGGCGATCTCGGCCAGCAGGCGGCTATCGAGCGAATCGATCATGCGAGCGGAAATCCCAAATCGATGTGGTAGGAGCGGACCAGCGGCAGATCGAGGGCCGCGAGCCCGGTCAGGTTTTCGATGCGGCGCAGTACCTCGGCGACCGCGCCGGCATCGGCGGCGGTGACGACGAACCAGAGATTGTAGGCGTGCTCGCGCTCGTAGTTGTGGTTGACCTCGGGCTGCGCGCTGACGAGCGCCGCGACTTCGACGAGGCGCTCCGGCGGCACCGCCAAGGCGGCGAGCGTGCTGGCCCCGGCCGCGTTGGGGGTCACCACCGCGCCGATCCGGCTGAGGGCGCCTTCTTCCTTGAGGCGGGCGTAGGCGGCGATCACCTCGGCCTCGCCGAGGCCGGTCGCCGCGGCGATCGCCGAAAACGGTCGCGACACCAGCGGAAAATCGCGCTGGTAGCCATCGAGCAGCTTGAGGTCGGCCGGGTCCAGGTTCATGGCTACAATCCGATCCGGTTGGCGCGCGCGGCGAACAGGATGCCGGACGGCTTTTCCGCCGGGAGCGACGCGATCCGGCGAAAATCGCGGGTATCGAATACGTCGACGCGGTCTTCGTCGCGCACCGAGATCCAGACCTGCTCGCCGCGCGGCGTGAATTCCATGTGCAACACCGCCTTGCCCGGCTTGAACGCGTGCACGATCTTGAGCGCGACGGTGTCGATCACCTGCACCGCGTCGTTCAAGGGATGGGCGAAGTTGACCCACACCTGGCGGCCGTCGGGCCGGGCCATGACGAACACCGGCTGGCCGTGGACGGGAATGCGCGCGACCTCGACCCAGTTCCGCGCGTCCACCACCAGCACTTCGTGGCGGCCGATGGCGGGAAGGAACACATAATCGCCCGCCTTCGCCCAACCGCGCAGGTGCGGCATCTTGTAAACCGGCAATTTCTCCGCGCCCTTGCCGTAGTCGCCGAGAATCCGGCGCACGCCTTGTTCGGGCTTCCACAGATCGAGCAGCGCGACGCCGTCCTCGCCGAACAAGCCGGCGAGGTAATGACGCCCATTGGGCGTCACCAGCCCGTCGTAGGGAAGCCTGCCGATGTCGCGATGCTTGACCAGGGTCGGCTTTTGGGGATCGGCGAGATCGGCGATCCAGATTTCGCCCCCGTCATAGAGCGTGAACGCGAACCGCTGCCCGGGCAAATCGGCCAAGCCCACCACCTTGGAGCGCGCGCCGCCGTCGCCCCAGGTCGCCGGAATGTCGGCGACAGGCGCGAGCGTCGCCGAATCGAACACGCGCACGCCGCCCGGTTCGTAATTGGCGACCGCGATCAGGGTGCCGTCCTGGGAAATGGCGCCGCCGATGCTGTTGCCCGCCTGGACGATGCGCTTTTCGATCCGCGCCAGCAGCAAATCGACCTTGCTCAGGCCGCCGTCGCGACCGAACACGTAGGCATAGCGCCCGTCGCGGGAAAAAACCGCGGTGGCGTGGCTGAGATCGCCGAGCCCGCTCACGCGGCCGAGACTGGTGCGCCCGGTCGTTTCGACGATCTGTATCGAGCCGCTCGCGCGCTCGACCACGATGCCGAGATCATTGGTGCCGCGCACGCCGTCGGCGATAGCGGTCATGGGCGCGAGCCCGACGACCACGGCAAGGGCGCGAATCCACGATGTCATGGCAATCCCTCCTTCAACGCGCGCGCGATCCAAACGGCTTCCGCTTCGGTCAGCATCGGCCGCCACGGGGGCATGGGCGTGCCCGGCATGCCGTCGAGAATGACCGCCGCGAGAACGTCTTCATGCTTGTCGGCGAGTGTCTCGGGCAGCAGCGGCGCGCCGAGCCCGCCCTTCATGGTCATGCCGTGGCACGACCCGCAGTCCTGGCGCACGAGATAGGTCAGCTCGCGCTCGCGCGCGGGCGACAAGCGGCCGTCGGCGGCGACGACCGGAACGACGGCCGCCGCGATCAGCGTCGCGGCGAGCGCGATCGCGCCGTTATTCCGCCGCCGCGAACGCGCCTCGTCGAACCTTGTTGGCTCCAGCCTCAACATTCCCCTCCTCCGTTTCCTCGCCCGGCCGAGCCATCCCCGCGGTGCGGCCGACGATGAAAAGAACCGGACCATCGAATCCCGCTTCCGCCGCGCGGGCGGCGATGGTCCCAAGCGTGGCGCGGACATGGCGCTGGCGCGGCGTGGTGCCGTTGCAAACGGCGACCGCCGGCGTGGCGGGATCGAGCCCGTGCGCGATGACGCTCCACGCGATCCGCTCGATATTGGCGAATCCCATGTAGACGACCAGCGTCGTGTCGGCATCGGCGAGTCCCCGCCAATCGAAGTTCAAATCCGCGTCCTCGCGGCAATGACCGGTAACGAAACGCACGCCCGTCGCCAGCCCGCGATGGGTGAGCGGCACGCCAACCGAAGCGGCGCACGCCGAGGCCGAAGTCACGCCCGGCACCACCTCACATAGAATGCCGGCGCCGGTCAGCGCCGCGACTTCCTCGGAGCCGCGCCCGAACAGCAGCGGATCGCCACCCTTGAGACGGACGATGCGGCGGCCGTCCTTGGCCAGGGCCACCAGCAGCGCGTTGATGTCTTCCTGCGGCACCGGATGATGGCCCGGGCGCTTGCCGACGTCGAAGCGCGCGGCTCCCGGCGGGACCAAGGCCATGATCTCCTCGGACACCAGCCGGTCATAGACGACGATGTCGGCCTCGTTGATCAGGCGGCGCGCCTTGCAGGTCAGCAGTTCCGGATCGCCCGGCCCCGCGCCCACCAGATACACCACCGCATCGCCGCTCGGTTTTTTCACGTTCGTCTCCTGCCCTCCGTCGATCGAAGTCGGAAAGAAACCGGCGGGACGGAGGGGGTTGCCCCGCCGGTTTCCCCGAAGACGCTCAGTACACGTCCTTGCGGGTGTTGTGGACGTTGAACTTGCCGGTCGGTGTGATCAGCCGCTTGTCGCGGATGACCGTCTTCGGCTTGAGCGTCTTGTCGTCGACGACGACGATCGCCGATTCCTGTTCTTTCGCGTTCCACACGGAGAACCAGATCTCGTCGCCGTTTTTGTTGTATTCGCCCTGAACGATGCGGCGCACGCCTTCCTTGATTCCCGACCACTCGCCGATCGGAAGCGTCTTGTACGGCGCGTCCAGGTTCTTGATGTCGAACACCGCCACCGACGACGCGAGGCTCGCTTCGGGATGCAACGGGGTATCG
This sequence comes from Rhodospirillales bacterium, assembly GCA_016872535.1. Classification (NCBI taxonomy): domain Bacteria; kingdom Pseudomonadati; phylum Pseudomonadota; class Alphaproteobacteria; order Rhodospirillales; species Rhodospirillales bacterium. Next base: position 41,470 of record VGZQ01000014.1, read on the forward strand.
ACGTAGAGATGATTGGACTTGGGGTGAGTCTTGATGAACAGCGACCCGCCGCCCTGGCCCTTGAGGGCCTGCACGACTTTCCAGGCGTGCTGCTTGTTCTTTTCCGGATCGGTGCCGATGATCGCGATGGATTCATCGCCGAGATGGCTGGTGGCCCAGACCGGACCGAACTTGGGATGGACGAAGTTGGCCCCGCGCCCCGGGTGCGGCGTCGCGCCAACTTCGACCAACCCCATCAGCTTGCGATCCTGGGTGTCGACCACCGCGATCTTGTTGCGGGCGTTCGCCGCGACCATGAAATAGCGCCCGGTCGATTCGAACCCGCCGTCGTGCAGGAATCGCTCCGCGCCGATGGTCGCGACCGACAGATTCTTGAGGTCGGAGTAGTTGACGAGCAGGATCTTGCCGGTCTCCTTGACGTTGACCACGAATTCCGGGTGCTTGTGGGACGCGACGATGGCGGCGACGCGCGGTTCGGGGTGGTATTCCTGGGTATCCACCGTCATGCCGCGGGTCGAGACGATGGTGAGCGGCTCGAGCGTGTCGCCCTTCATGATCGCGAATTGCGGCGGCCAGTACGAGCCGGCGACGGCGAACTTGTCCTCGAATCCCTTGAACTTGGAGGTTTCGACCGAGCGCGCCTCGGCGCCGACCTTGATTTCGGCGATCGACGCCGGTTTCTCCATCCACAGGTCGATCAAATCGATCTTGGCGTCGCGGCCGATGACGTAAAGATAGCGCCCCGACGCGGAAACGCGCGAAATGTGAACCGCATATCCGGTCTTGATGATTTCGACGATTTTCTTGGTTCCGCCGTCGATCAAGGCGATCTCGCCGGTGTCGCGCAGCGTGACCGAGAACAGATTGTCGATATCGATATTGTTCATCTTCTTGGTCGGACGCTTGTCGACCGGCACGTGCACCTTCCAGGTCGCCTTCATCTCCGCCATGCCGAATTCGGGCGGTTGCGGCGGATCGAGCAGCAGGTACTTGGCCATGATCTCGATGTCTTGTTCCGACATCGCGCCCGATTCGCCCCAGTTAGGCATGCCGGCGGGCGAGCCGTAGGTGATGAACGCCTTCAGGTAATCGAAGCCGTTTTGCTTGGTGACGTCGGGCGTGAGCGGCTTGCCGGTCGCGCCCTTGCGCAACACGCCGTGGCAACCGGCGCACCGTTCGAAGTAGAGCAGCTTGGCGCGCTCGAACTCGGCCTTGGTGAGCTGCGGCTCGTCGGGCCGGGCGCCGGGCTGCGGCGCATCCTTGAGCACGTCCATGCGCGGCTGATAGCGGTCGCCCGGAGTGGTTTTGTGCTTTTGCAGATCGGAAGCCTTGGGCTGGGCCTTGGGCGACTGCTGCGCCTCAAGAGAAGCCTGCGTGAACACGAGCGCGGCGGGTAAAATCAGGGCGCCTAAAATTCGATGCATCTAATCCTCCGGAGGTAAAGCGTGTTGTTCGGTCAGGTTAATTTCACCCCCCTGTCTCCCGCCTTGACCGAAATCAATCCCCTGTTTCCCTTTGGGATTAGGCTTGCGCGCCCCTTAGGGTCGGGGCCGGAAACCGCCGGTCCGTGATAGGATTTACCGGACCCCGGAAATGGGATTTGGGAGATGAACAAGGCCGCGATGGACGAAAATCCGGCAATACCCCCCATCGGTCATTTTTTCCGGCCGCGGCCCAGCGCGGTTCTTCGGGGCCTCGTCTTGATGGTCATGGGTTTCACCGCCTGCTCGTGGGGGGGATCGGCGGCGGCGCAGACCGTCACGCCCGAACTTCCGCGCGCGTATTCCTCGGCCGGCTTCGCGCGCGAAGCCCCGGTCGCGCCCGATGTCCTGCGGATCGTCTTTCCCGGCGCGACCCGTGTCGGCGAGTTTTCCGGAACGCCACCGGCGGCGATCGCGTTCGAAAACGAGGCGCCCATCGGCTACGTCTTTTCGACCCGCGCCGTGATCGGGTCGGTCGGATTCTCGGGCAAGCCGCTCGACGTCCTTGCCGGGCTCGGCAACGACGGCCTCATTCGCGGCGCCGTTCTCCGCCGGCACAGCGAACCGATCCTCGTGATCGGCATCCCGGAGGAGCAGTTGAACCGCTACGTCGCCGCCCTCGCGGGGCTCGACATCCGCGCCACCCAACTCGGCGCGATCCGTCCCGGCGCCCGGGACACCCCCGACATGATCGTCGGCGCTACCATTTCGAGCGCGGTGATCCGCGACGCGGTCGTGCGCTCGGCGCGCGCCGTCGCCCGCGCGCGCGGATTGTTCGGCATGCGCGCGGCCGCCCGGCTCGATCGGGAAACCTTCGAGCCGACCGGCTGGCGCGATCTTCTGGCCGACGGTTCCCTGGTCGCGCGCCGCTTTACCCGCGCCGACGCCGGGCTTGACGGCGATCCGTCGGAAACCTTCGTCACTATCCATGCGGGATTGCTGACCCCGGCGCGCGTCGGCCAGAACCTGCTCGGTGCCGTCGATTTCAACGCCCTGCTCGCCGAAATGGGCGCCGACGACCAGGTCGTTCTGATCGCCGCCGACGGCCTCTATTCCTTCAAGGGCACCGAGTGGGTGCGCAGCGGCGTGTTCGAGCGCATCGAAATCCGGCAAGCCGAACGCACCATCCGCCTGACGCGCGAACGGCATCGCAACGTCGAACGCCTGCGCCCGCCCGACAGCCCGGCGCCGCGCGAGATCGGAATGTTCATCGTTCCGGCGGACACGGGATTCGATCCGCTTCTGCCGTGGCGCCTGTCGTTCCTGGTCGAGCGCGAAGGAAAGCCTCCGACAACCCTGGAACTCCCCTACCGCCTGCCCGAACGTTACCGCGTTCCCGCGGACGTCGACGCGGACGAGGCGGCCGCGCCCGACGAATTGCTTTGGCAGCGGATCTGGAAGGAACGGGCGGGGCCGATCGCCGGGCTGGCGGTGATGCTCGGGATTCTGTCCGCCATTCTCGTTTTCCAGGATTGGCTCACGTCGCATACGCCCCGCTATCGTTTCGTTCGTTTCGTCTTTCTTGCCGTCACGTTCGTCTGGCTCGGCTGGTTCGCGGGCGCGCAGCTCTCCGTCGTCAATGTCCTTACTTTCGCGCACGCCCTGTTGACCGGATTTCATTGGGAGTTTTTCCTGATCGATCCGCTGATCTTCATCCTCTGGGGCTATGTGGCGGTCACGCTGCTGTTCTGGGGGCGGGGCGTCTTTTGCGGTTGGCTATGCCCGTTCGGCGCGCTTCAGGAACTCCTCAACGAGATCGCCCGTCGCTTGCGCGTGCCGCAATTCGCGATCCCGTTCGCGGTCCACGAACGGCTCTGGCCGATCAAGTACATCATCTTCCTCGGCCTGTTCGCGCTCTCGCTCCACTCGACGACCATGGCCGTGTATGCCGCCGAGGTCGAGCCCTTCAAAACCACGATCGTGCTGCGCTTCGCCCGCGCCGGGCCGTTCCTCCTTTACGTCGCGCTTCTGCTCGCGGCCGGTTTGTTCGTCGAGCGGTTCTTCTGCCGCTATCTCTGCCCGCTCGGCGCGGCGCTGGCGATCCCCGCGCGCCTGCGCATGTTCGAATGGCTCAAGCGCCGCCATCAGTGCGGACGCGAGTGCCATATCTGCGCCGTGCGCTGCACCGTCCAGGCGATCCATCCGAACGGCGCGATCAATCCCAACGAGTGCATCTACTGCCTCAACTGCCAGTCGGTTTATCACGACGCTCATACGTGCCCGCCGTTGATCCATCGCCGCCAACGACGTCAAGCCCAGGATGCATTGCGCGCCGCGGCCTCTCAGGATCCCGCCCCGTCATGACCCGAACCGCCGCCGCTCCCGCCCGCTTCTCCCGCCGCCGCGCGCTCGCCGTGCTCGCGGCGGCCGGCGCGACGCTCCTGACCGGACGGCCGGCGAAGGCCGCGCCGGCGCGCTGGGAATGGCGGGGGCAAGCCATGGGTGCGGACGCGCGCCTTATTCTGTTGCACCCCGACCAATCCGTTGCGCGCGCCGCCGCCGATGCGTGCGCCGCCGAGATCGCGCGGCTCGAAGCCGAGTTCAGCCTCTACCGCGCCGACTCCGCGCTCAGCCGCTTGAATCGTTTTGGCCGGCTCGACCATCCCGGCCACGACCTGCGCCGGCTGCTGGCCGAGGCGCTCGGCTTCGCGCACAGCACCGACGGCACGTTCGATCCCACCGTTCAACCGCTCTGGGAACTCTACGCCGAGCACTTCGCCCGGACCTCGGGCGCGATCCCGTCGCCGGAGGCCGTGGCGGCCGTCATGGCGGCGGTCGGTTGGCGGCGGGTCGCCTTTTCGGTCGAAGCGATCGCGCTCGCGCCCGGGACGCGCCTCACCCTCAACGGCATCGCGCAGGGCTACATCACCGACCGCGTCGCCGATCTGTTGCGCGCGCGCGGTTTCGAGCGCGTGCTGATCGACCTCGGCGAGACCCGCGCGCTGGGCGCGGGCCCGCGGAACGCGCCTTGGGCCGTCGGGATCGCGGAACGGAGCGGCGGCTCCGCGCTGTTCCGAATCCCGCTTGAAGATCGCGCGCTCGCCGTTTCCGCGCCGGCGGGAACCGTGTTCGAGCCGTCCGGCCGTTGGCATCACCTGCTTGACACCGCGACCGGCGCGCCGGCGTCTTCCTGGCGCCTGGTCGCGGTACGGGCGGCGGACGCGACCACGGCGGATGCCCTGTCGACCGCGCTGGCCGCCTCGCCCCCGGAACGGAGCCGGACGATCCTCGGCGCGCATCCCGGGGCGGAAGCCTGGGCCATGGACGGAAACACCACGCTCCGCCGCATCGCCGGATAAACCGGGCCGACGACCGGCGTTCCGGAAGACCCGGCGCCGCTATCCCGCTTTTTGGGCGATTTTCCTCGGCCGGATCTTGCCGGTTTGATCCCTGTCAAGGAGCCCGGCGGGAGGCCTTGCTAGCCATATCGGACTCGCGAAGCCCGGGACGCGCCCGGCCGCCCCATTCGACCACGCCGGAGGAACGACTCATGATCAGGCGCTTGCTGCAATTCAAAATCCTCGGGATCGGCCTGGTCGCCGGCGGAATCCTGTTCGGCGCCGGCATCGTGTTCTGGGGCGGCTTCAATACCGCGATGGAAGCGACCAACACCCTGGGGTTCTGCAAGTCGTGCCACGAAATGCGGACCATGGTGTTCGCCGAATATTCCCTGACCGGGCACTACGAAAACCGCACCGGCGTGCGCGCGACGTGCTCGGACTGCCACGTTCCCGATCCCTGGGTTTACAAGTTCGTACGCAAGGTTCAGGCGACCAATGAGCTGTACCATTGGGCGCTCGGCTCCATCGACACTCCGGAAAAATTCGAAGCCAAACGCCTGACGCTGGCCAAGAACGTTTGGCAGTCGATGAAGGCGACCGATTCGCGCGAATGCCGCAACTGCCATTCGTGGGAAGGCATGAGCACCGCTAATCAGAAACCGCGCGCGGCCAAGCAGCACGCCGACGCCCGGAAGGAAGGCGCGACCTGCATCGACTGCCACAAGGGCGTGGCGCACCGCGCCATCCACAAAATCCTGCCCGACGATTATCCCGTCTACGACGGCAAGCCGGATACCCGTTTCAAGCTCGCAGTGGTCGGCCCCGAGCAGCTGAAGGCCGAAATCGCCGCCAATCGCGGGATCACGCTGGCGTCCGCCGCAGCCGCCCCGGCGGCGGCCCCGGCCGCCGCGACCGCCGTCC